>CANKNL010000033.1 GCA_947483345.1 Chitinophagaceae bacterium
AACCCACGCAAAGTATTGAAACCATCAGCCTGGAAGAAGCCACTGAATTGTTTAAATTAGGCGCTCCCCTGGGTGAGCATGAGGGACTGGAGATATCAGTTAATATCGGCCGCTTTGGCCCTTACGTTAAATTTGGCGATCAATTTATTTCTATTCCTAAAGGAGAAGATTTGTCAACAGTTGACCTGGAAAGAGCCATTGAGATTATCAATGTCAAAAAATTTGAGGATGCCCCAATCGGTTTTTTTGATCTTAAACCAATCACAAAAGGGAAAGGCAGATTTGGACCTTTTATTAAATGGAATAACCTGTTTATTAATATACCAAGGGCTTATCATTATGATAGTCTGACTCAAAAGGATTGCGATGAGTTGATTGAAAAGAAAATTGAGAAAGAAGCCAATCGTTTTATTAAACAATGGCCCGAAGAAAAGATAGCCCTCGAAAATGGCCGCTGGGGGCCATTCATACGCTTTGGCAAAAAAATGCTAAAACTCACGGGCAGCGGTGCCAACGGGAAATATACACCGGAAGAATTGGCCTTGTTTGAACTGGATGATGTAAAAAAACTCATTGTTGCTGTAGAACCCAAAGCGTTTGATAAAAAAGTAGTAGCGAAGAAAAAATCTGCGGTTAAAAAAGCGGCAAAGAAAAAATAATACTAGTCGTTAAGTATTTGAAAGTACAGGTCACACTGTACTTTTTTTAGTTTATCACACATGTGGAAAATTTATAGTGATAAAATCCCTTTCATTTCCCGAAATTTATTTAAAATAACGCCTGATTTTGGTAGAAAATAAAGAAATAACGGCTCTATTGCATTTATTAGATGACCCTGATGAAGACATCTACAGTTCGGTTAGTGATAAAATCATTTCATTTGGTAAAGCGATCATTCCCAATCTGGAAAGTCTATGGGAAAATACAAGTGAAGAAGCCATACAGGAAAGGATCGAATTACTGATTCACCGATTACATGTCAGAGATTTAACCAACGATTTTGCAGCATGGGCTGCGGGAGATAAAAATTTGATGGAAGGAGCTTTATTAGTGGCCCGGTATCATTATCCCGATCTGGATACCACTGTGGTATACCGGGAGTTTGAAAAATTAAGGCGAAATACCTGGCTTGAATTAAATAATTACCTTACCCCCATTGAAGAAATAAATATCGTTACCAGTATCTTTTATAATTACTACAAACAAAAAGGCATTGAGTTTGGCTATACAAATCCCGACGATTATCTTATCAATAAAACGCTGGAAAGCAAAAAAGGCAATGCTTTAAGTAATGGGATTATTTACATTGTGCTTTGCGAATTATTGGATATACCAGTTAAAGCTGTAAATATTCCAAGGCAATTTATTTTGGCCTATTTTGATACTCAACATGATCTGCTGAACCCCGTAAGTCATGCATCGGAAAAAATTAAATTTTTTATAGATCCATTAAACGGTCAGATGTACAGCCATCAGGATGTAGAAGCTTATTTTAAACGGATTGCTGTAACGCCGGGATCAACCTATTTTCGTAAACTGACCAATAAGCGGATTATACAATATTTGCTGGAAGAATTAAGCAAATGTTTTGATAATGACCGCAACCGTTACAAAATGGATGAACTGCTTTTAATCTCTAATTTATTAGACCAATGATCTTTCATGTTGTAACCAGTCAAAACTGGCAAAAAGCCCAACAGCAAGGCTTTTATGAAGCAGACTCATTAGCCTCTGAAGGATTTATTCATACCAGTAAGGCCAATCAGGTAGCTGGTGTTTTAGAGCGGTATTATCCACAGCATGCCCTACTTAAAGGCCCATGTGATTTAGTATTGTTGCATATTGATGAAATAAAGTTAACAGCGCCATTAAAGTTTGACATGGCAACTTCTGTAAATGAAACGTTTCCTCATATTTATGGCAGGCTTAATATAGATGCGGTTGTAAAAGTGGAGAAGCTATGATTAGCTGGGAAGATTTTGAAAAAATGGATATCCGTTGTGGAACAATTCTGGAGGTTAGTGATTTTCCCGGAATTAGACATCCTGCCTATCAGCTTAAAATTGATTTTGGCGAAATGGGTATTAAAAGATCTTCGGCACAAATAACCAGCTTATATACAAAAGAGCAATTAATAGGTAAACAGGTTATTGGCATTATTAATATGCCGGTTAAACAAATTGCGCATTTTTTCAGTGAGTGTTTAGTTTTGGGTGTTTACAATGAACATAATCAGGTGGTTTTATTACAACCTGTCAGTCCGGTACAAAATGGATCTAAAATTGGCTAGGCAGTCACCTGATGCCAGAATATATTTTCGTTGGCGCACAAAAAATTATTTACAAGTCGGCCTGTTTTCTTTTTTTAATGCACCTTTGCCTTTGGAAGCAATTGTCTACACGAGCATTCGCCAATAAGCGAATGCCTGCAAAATGAATATTGAAATCATATATTATCGATCTCCGTTAGGTGTACTTGAAATTAGAAGTACGGGCAGTGCCATCTCTGATATTTTATTTGTAAATTCCTGGAAAGGCGCTAAAATAAATGAGAATGAACTTAGTTTTATTAAGCCAAAAACGCCGGTATTAAAATCATGTATTAAACAATTAGACGAGTATTTTGCCGGAACAAGGACCGAATTTTCAATTCATACATTACAGGTTGGCACTGTATTTCAGCAATCGGTATGGTCTGAATTATGTAATATCCCTTATGGCCGAACCATCAGTTATCATGAATTAAGTAAACGGATTGGTAATGTAAAAGCAATCAGGGCGGTAGGTACAGCCAATGGGAATAACAGTATCTGTATCATTATTCCATGCCATAGGGTCATTGGCATTAATGGCGACCTGATCGGTTATGGCGGCGACCTCTGGCGTAAAAAATGGCTTTTGGAACACGAAGGAAAAATAGCGAACGGCGTTCAAACTTTATTTTAAGTCTACACTGCCGAATGAAAGTGGCAACAGTGAATTTGCTTTTTCAATAATAAAAACCTTTCCTTCCATCCCGCTTAAAATAAGCCTGATAGGTTGTTTTACCCTTTCCTCATATTCTGCCAAACTTTGTCTGCACATACCACAAGGTGATATAGGATGTTTACTTTCACCATTCATATTATGATAACTGATGGCGATCGTATCAATGGCAATATTGGGATATAAGGTTGCAGCAGAAGATAATAAAACCCGCTCAGCACATAGTCCAACCGGGTAAGATGCATTTTCCTGATTGGTACCAGCAACGATTTCACCAGAGGCCATTTTAGCAACAGCACCAACATTAAAATTTGAATACGGTGCATAAGCATCTGCGGTCACTTCTCTGGCTTCATTTACCAGCCAGGCATCCTGTTCATTCAGGTCATTAACGGAATCATACACATCATACGAAAATTGATAAGCTTGTTTATTCATATTATTTTAGGTTAGACAAAAAGTCCTCTCGGCATATCTGCAGAGAGGACTTTTTGGTAATTAAAGTTAATTATTAAATTAGAATTAAAATAAATTATTTGATCCAGCGGAATAACCTTTTCCAGCGTGGCCCATTTTCGTAGCTGAACCAGATCAATGAGGCTTTACCTACCACATGATCTTCCGGTACAAAACCCCAATAACGGCTATCTAAAGAATTATGACGGTTATCCCCCATCAGCCAGTAATAATCCATCTTAAAAGTATAGCTTGAGGCCTCCGATCCATTTATAAAATACTTTCCTCCCTTCGTTTCAAATGTATTGCCTTCATAAACTTCTATACAACGCCGATAACGAATTAAATTATCGGGGGTTAGTGGTATACTTGCATTTTTCCTTGGAATCCATAAGGGACCGTAATTATCAGCCGACCAGTCTTTTCCGGTTGAATCATCGTAGTAGGGAAACAGGTCACTGCGATGATCAAAGATAAAATCTGTTAAAATATAGCCTGGCGGTAATTTTAAATTTTTCTTTTCTTCATTGGTGATATTCACCTGGTAGAGATTATTTTTGATCTGTTGTAAATCCTGTTGCGATACGCGGACATTGATACCCAGATCACTTAACTTCTCTTCATCCAGGTAAATACCATCAGGAATCTGTAACAAATAATATCTTTCTGATTGCGGGAAATAATTTTCGGGTTTACCATTAACATGCAGTTTGCCATTGATGACCTGAATGGTATCTCCAGCGATACCTACACAGCGTTTGATAAAGTTCTCTCTTTTATCAACCGGCCTGGTTATGATTAAATCACCATAATCCTGCCAAACCTTTTCCCTGCTGGTTCTTCGCACTTCTTCATAATAGGTCACCTTGCTGCCAAAATTAAATTCATCATTGATCAGCGTATCATTAACCGGGAAATTAAAAACAACGGCATCGTTTCTTTTTACCGGACTTGCAAACCAACGGGTATAGGGTATGTGTATCCATTCCACATATGATTTTACATTTAAGCCCGGTATGGTGTGGTGAACAAAGGGCATAGCAACAGGCGTATTGGGAATGCGTGGGCCATAGGTTGATTTACTGACAAATAAAAAATCATTCACCAGCAAGGTTTTTTCCATAGAAGGTGTAGGTATGGTATAGGCTTCAAATACAAAAGTGCGTATCAGCGTAGCCGCTACTATGGCAAACGCCGCTGCATCAATCCATTCGCGGGCGCCGGATTTTTTATAATTTTTAACAACGGCCAGTCCGGCATAACGTTCACTTTTAGAAAAACCCAAATAGGGGAAATATATAAAAGGCAAAAAGACTGTCGCCGCATGGTGCCAAAAATTAAAACGGCCAAAATGTTCTACAAACTTGATACATATCCAGATCGTAATAAACTGTCCGGCAACCGGTATCAGTTGTAAAAAGAACCAATATCTTTTTAGTTCCATTTTTTCAACCATACACCAGGTATTATAAAAAGGAACAAAAGCTTTCCAGTTTGCAATGCCTGCTTTTTTAAACATCCCATACATGCCAATATGCCAACCCAGTGCGCCAATAATAAAAATAATCCAACCTGTACTCATGCGTTAAATTTTAGTAGTGTCAAAAGTACCATAATAAACTGTTTGACGATGTATTAAGGAAATAATGTTTTGAAATGTTTAACAGAAAAATCAACCGGGTTCAGATAACTGAGTAAATCGGACTAGGTTTCACGCAGTATTTCATTAATACAGGAACTCACTTCTGCAGCCCGGTTCATGATCATAAAATGGCCTGCTTTTTTAATGGTATAGGTAGCTACAATATTCTTAATAGGAAACATCAGGTCATGGTCGCCATGAATATGATAAATATGGGGATGTTGCCAATCATTTTTCCAATTGATGGCCTGGTTTACTGCCCATTTAGTATAAGGCAGATCAACTGCTTTACGCAGTGAAGCCACTAAATCTTTTTCTTCTTCAGATTGTACACCCAGCATTTTATTTTGAATAGGCTGAGTTAGCCTAGTTGATTTTAAGGGCACTATCTTATTCAGTTTTAAAGTGGCTACCGTTTTCATCCACAAGGGAATTTCTTTAGAAGATTTGATACTGGATATGAGAATGATCTTGCTAACGGGTATTTGTTTGGCAATTTCTGTACAAACCATTCCGCCAAATGAAAGGCCCATCAATATGGGGTTATTGTCGATAATATCCACACGCATTCGTTCGGCATACTGTATGATTGTTTCATCGGGCACCGGTATCAACCAAGGAATCACCTTTAAGGTAAACCCGTTTATTTTTAATTTTGAAAAGGCTCTTTCATCGGCTCCCAATCCACTTATACAATAAATGATTTTCATTACTACGGTCAATTAATTTCTTGGTAACACATAATTTTCCACATCCTGTAAACTGATTGTTTTACCCGACAGGATGATCAATCTTTCCACCACATTTCTTAATTCCCTCACATTCCCGGTCCAGTTATACTGTTTTAAAGCTTCCATGGCTTTTGGCTCTACTTCCTTTTTAGGCTGGCCATAATCACCGGCAATAATATCCAGAAAATGTTCTACCAATACAGGCACATCATCTCTGCGTTCATTTAAAGAGGGGACATGAATAATAATTACGCCCAGCCTGTGATACAGATCCAGTCTGAAATTTTTTTCATCCACTTCCTTCAGCAAATCTTTATTGGTGGCTGCAATAACACGCACATCAACCGTGATGTCTTTTTCGGCCCCTACCCTGGTTATTTTACCCTCTTGCAATGCCCGTAAAACTTTAGCCTGTGCAGTCAGGCTCATATCGCCGATTTCATCTAAAAATAAAGTGCCCCCATTGGCCGTTTCAAATTTACCAATGCGTTGTTTTATGGCAGATGTAAAAGATCCTTTTTCATGACCAAACAGTTCGCTCTCAATCAGCTCTCCCGGAATGGCAGCACAATTAACTTCTACCATGGGACCTGTATTTCTGTTACTTTTTTCATGTATCCACCGCGCTACCAATTCTTTACCCACGCCATTCTCGCCGGTAATTAAAACACGGGCTTCTGTAGGTGCCACTTTTTCGATGGTATCTTTAATTTTATTTATTGGGCCACTATGACCAACCATCTCTAAAGCCTTTGCTACTTTACGCTTAAGCACTTTGGTTTCGGTTAACAGGCTTTGCTTATCCAGGGCATTACGCAGGGTAATCAGCAAACGGTTTAAATCCGGTGGTTTACTGATATAATCATAAGCTCCTTTTTTTACAGCCTCAACTGCTGTATCCACATTACCATGGCCACTGATCATGATGATTGGCACATCCGGGTTTATAAGTTTGGAGCGGTCTAGAAATTCAATCCCATCCAGTTTGGGCATCTTAATGTCGCAAAGCACCACATCATAGGTTTTCTCTGTAAATTTTTTTAATCCTTCTTCACCATCACCCGCCTCGTCTATTTTATAGCCTTCGTAACTCAGTATTTCAGAGAGGGTTTTCCGGATTGATTTTTCATCATCTATAATTAAAATATTAGCCATACTTTTTATTTAATGTCAACCAGTTTTAAGTTTTAATACCGGTTGCTGAGCTTATTCAAAAATAACGATTAATGTACTAAACGCATTTTGATTTTTACAAACAGATTTAACGCCATTTCGATACTCTTTTTTGCCCCCGGCTTATAGATTACCAATTTAGGAGATACTTAGCAGACAGGCCAAAATTAAAGTACTCTAAATGAAATGCCTAAATGACTTTTTGGAGGTCTTCAGGTCATCTACATCAGCTCAGCACTTAAAATCATACAAATAGAATGATTTGATATCAATGACTATGAATTTTACAGTCATTCTCCTCAAAAGGCAAACCCTACTTTGCAACCTGATAAAATAAATCACCAAAATCACAAACAATTTTATGAAGAATTAAAAATATAAATTATATTGTAGTATTATTCAAAGTTAAAATAATATTTATGTCATTTAAAGCGCAATTAAAAATTGGTAGTAAAGAATTTGATGTTATTTCCTGCAGTTATGCACTTCACAGAGAAGTGGATGGAAAAGGCAGACCTGCCTCTGTAGTTTATGGTGGCACTATTGATCTGGTAGTTGAATCTACAGATGATACATCCATCATTGAGGCCATGGTAAATAACCAGCATAAGCCACTTGATGGAACCATTACGTATAAAAAAAGTGATGAAGATGCTAAACTAAAAGAGCTCTCTTTCGAAAAAGGTTATATTGTTAGATTTGGAGAATCATTCGATACAATTGGCTCTCAGCCTATGTTGATAAGCTTTACCGTATCTGCACAAACAATAAAAATTGGTGGAGCAGAACACAAAAATGATTGGCCTAGTAAATAAATTACAAAGTCATTAGTCTGAGAAAGTCCTATACTGAGTATAACGGCATACCGAGTCATGCCGTTACCTGATTTATTTTAGTGTATTTAATTCAACTCAGTGGTATGAAGTATATACGTTCAATAATAAAAGGTTATGGAATATTTAGTTATTGCAGAAATTGAAATTGATGGAAACCGGGTAGCGCATTATACTAATATTACGCTCAGGCAAAAATTCAATACGCATCATGAGTTTATCATCCGTATCAGTCATGATGTGTTGGAAACATCCGGTTCATTCAGTTTGGAGAATGCTCAGAAAAAAATTGGCAAACCGGCGCTTATCCGTTTTCAAAAAATGGAGCTTAGCCTTGAAGTCGCTTACGAGTTCAGAGGTATTATTTGCGAAGTAAGAATGGAGCAAAATGGCAAATCAGATGCCGATCTGGTACTGATTGGGTATAGTCCTACTATTTTACTTGAAAATGGACAGCACCTCAGCTCTTTTTTTAAAAAAGATTTACACCAAATTGTACAGCAGGTAACGAAGCCGCTTGATCAGGTTAATTGTAAAATAAATATTAATAACCATTACAGCAATCAAATTACCTATATCTGCCAGTACCGCGAAAGTAGTTTCCATTTTCTGAACAGGCTTTCGGGTGAATACAGTGAATTTTTTTACTATGATGGCAAATACCTGAATTTTGGCAAACCCGCAACTATTCCTGCTATTGATATTACGTATGGTGAGGATATCAGCAGTATGCAAATGACACTGCAGGTGCAGCCCATGAATTTTAGTAATTATGCCTACCTTTCAAAAGAAGATAAATTAGAGCATTTTGATGCACCTGCCAATGTAAATGGTATGGGACAGTATGCCAGTTATGTTTTAAACGAATCCAATAATCTTTTTACCGAACCGGTTAATTTACCAATCAGACAACGCGTTGAAAACAGATCTGACCTTGAAAATTTTGTCAAAAATCAAAAAGCAGCCAGGGCAGCTAATCTGGAAGTATTAACCGGCACCTGTTATAACCCTGGCGTTTCAATTGGTTCGCAAATAAATGTAAAAGTATCAAAACTGGAAGATCAAAATTTCGTTAAAGAAGATTATGGTAAATTTCTTGTGATTGGCATTGAACACCATCTAAATGAAAACGGGAAATATTATAATACTTTTGAAGCCGTACCTGCCAGTACTGAAGTTTTACCGGTCAATAATATCATAATGCCGGTAGCCGAACCCCAGATTGCAATAGTAAAAAAGAATAACGATCCAGACAATATGGGGCGGGTAATGGTACAAATGCTATGGCAAAAAGGAAATGAAATGACTGATTGGATAAGGGTTATGACACCTGATGCCGGAGGCGGAAGAGATGGAGCCAGAAACAGGGGCCTCGTTGTTATTCCGGAAGTGGGTGACCAGGTTTTAATTTGTTTTCATTATAACGACGCCGATAAACCATTTGTAATGGGCAGTTTGTTTCATGGACACAGCGGCGGCGGCGGAGGCGATAATAATTTCAATAAAACACTGATCGCTTTATCAGGTGCTCTGATGGGTATGTTTGGTTTGGCTGTACATATGATTGATGCGGTTGGTAATTTTATTAAACTTGATGGGTCGGGAAATATTAATTTAGAAAGTACGGCAACCATTACCTTAAAAGTTGGCACCTCTGAAATTATTATTGAGCCAAGTAAAATAACGATTAAAGCAAATGAAGTAAAAGTTGACAGCCAAATTGCAGATATACAGGGAACCACAAAGGCTGTTCTTAAAAAAGATGACGCCACTTATTTTAAAGCTGAAGGAGCAGCCGCAGAAGTTAAATCTACCAATTCCTTAGTTGAAGGTACAGCGAGTGCAAAATTAAAGGGCCTTCAGGTAGAAGTTAATGCCACCGGTATTACTACTGTAAAAGGCGCAAGTGTAACCATTAATGGATAACTAAATCATTTATCTGATATTTATGCAAACTGGAAAAATAAAATCTTTAACTGAAGAATTTGAAATAAAATTTGCTACAGGGCATACCCTAAGTACCAATAAAGAATTAGGAGAGATCAACATAACCAATAACAAAAATGAGCTGCAGTTAACCATTTTAATAACCGCATCTGGCATTGCTATTAATGCCAATGCAAATCAATTAAATGTTACCGCATCAGATCAAATAAACCTGCAATCCAAAAGGATCAATATTGAGGCGTCTGAATTATTAATGCTAAAATCGGAAGGCCATTTTGTTCAGGAAATTAATAAAGATGCCCTGACAGAAATAAAAGGAACAAATAAACATTTGGCCAAATCACAGAAAATTGTAGCCACAACCGGCGATATTGAAATGAAAGCAAATGATAACATTAAGCTGCAAGGCGAGCAAGTATTACTAAACTGCGAATAAATTAACTATGGACCTGGTTAACAATACGTCTTTTCCCCATTTACTATTCAGAACAAGTAAAGAAGTAAAAGATTCCATTGCTGCATCTATTAATGTAAGAGTAAGTTATGATATCTATAACGGCAAATTAAAAGTAAGTTCGCAACAAGATTGGCCAATTAGTGCATCCCCTATTAAAAACGAATTTGGTACGTTAGCGGGCGATTTTATCTATAAACGTGGTGGTGTAGACCTTTTTATTTTTGGCAAAGCCATTGCACCAGACCTTATTCCTACTCGTAAAATGTTTGTTTCTGTATTTATAAAAAATAAAATAAATCATACCCTGCTTATTTTTGGAAACAGATATTGGGAAAGCGGAATTTTAGGCTTGTCCATTTCTACACCAGAACCATTTATTGAAATGCCGCTTACTTTAGAGAATGCTTTTGGCGGTTATGATGAATGGGATGGCTTGCAAATTCCATGTCCGTCTAATCCATTTGGTAAAGGTTTTATATGGGAAAAAGAAACCGCTAAGGGCAAGGCCTTACCCAATATTGAAAACCCGAATAAACAAATAACAAACTGGAAGGATAAGCCTTCACCAACTGGTGTTGTGCCTACTACTTTTTGCGAAGACCGGTTAATGAAATCCAGCAATCCAAATGAAAAAATTGAAAAATTCATTAACCCTGTATTTTATAATACGGCTTTTTATCCCATGATTGCAAGTGAGATAATACCCACTGAAATAATTGAAATAACAGGCGTTACAGCGAAAGGCAGTTACCCTATTGAAATACCAGCACCGCCGGTTACTGTTAATCTGCAATTTGGCGAAAACCATTTTAACAGACAGTTTTACATCGATCAAATAGGTATAGAACCTCAAAAAAATAAGGCCTTTATTACTTATAAATACGCTTTTAATTACGCTATACGTCCGCATGAACACCGCCTTGTAACCATTAACCACTACCCTGCAGATGATAGCCTGTAATATTCTTAAAGTAATAGACCCTATGATTTCGTACCCCGAAATGCATAATTGTATCATTCCGCCAAGTCCTGTACCTGTTCCAATACCGTATTTGCAAGTTTCATTTTTAGGGCATGGCCTCGTTGCCGAAAAATCAAAATACTCGGGCGGCCCTTCTTTTGCGTCCAAAAATCCGGTCATTGCAAGTTATTTTCCACCCATTTTACAGGGCAATGATTGTGGTTTTTTTAGTCCGCATTTTGGTAATCCTGCAAATGTTTTATTTCCACTCATACTCACTTTCAGTTCTTCCAAATCCTTATTTACAGCCAGCACAGTTCAAATAAATGGAACACCAACAGCTGCGGCCTGTTTAGTGATTATTAATATTAATTTAAATTGCGCTTTTCCGATATCCATGCCATTTGGCGCTGTTCCTGCTATTACATCAGTGCAGGTGGGGATGTCAATTGGTGATTATTTGGCCGGGATATTATCTGGTCTTTTACAAATGGCTTTAGATAAATTATTTGAAGGTCTTTTAAATGGTGTTGGTGCAAGCCGGTTAGCGAGTAGTATAGGTTCCAGATTATTTATACGTTCGGTAACAACGAATATTCATGTAGCCACGCCCTTATGCAATGCCTTTGCACGATACCTGGGTATGAGTGGCTCTCCATTTGTAGCCGCGGCTATTGGCCAGCAAGTTGCCAGTGATGGCGCTGGTGCAGTAAGGGGTTTAATATTAGATCAAACGCCCGCAGAAGACAGCATTAATAGTGCAACAACAACTTATGTGGGTGGATTAGGTGCCGGACCTGAAGATACCTTTTAATAAAACACCATGCTAACTGAACAATTACTTACATCTAACCCGTTATTATCTGTACAATTAAGTACGTCTATTTTTGAAAAGAACAGTGAAAAGTATTTTTTGTCTGTGATAGCAAAAAGAACTTACGATATTAATAAAAACGGCGTTTGCAAACTCTCCAACATACAAGAAGGCCTCCACACTGATATTGTTTTTTATGAACCTGAGGGTGAACTGATCAAACACGATTTCGATCTCTATCCCCTTAAACCATTTACAGATGTAGTTATTAAAGGACAAGTTAAAGGAGATAATAAAACAACACGTTTACAAGCAGCTATAGAAATTGAAAATCAAACTCCTTTTTTAATAAACGTATACGGGCATCGAAAAGCGGTTAAAAATAATTACAACAAAATAATTTTTACAGAGCCAGGTATCATAGAGTCCATTCCACTCAGATACGACTTTGCTTATGGTGGCATAGATCATATAGCAGAAGCTCAAATGCCGGATGTGCCAAAGGATCTAAAAAAGGCAAATCCGGCTATGGACTGGGGTGGCAGCAGTTTATACAGGTATCCAAGAAATCCCTGTGGCAAAGGATATCTAGTTCATGATCATGCTGATGCATTTGAAAATTTGGACTTACCGAATTTAGAATACCCTAAAATGCTGTTAACCCCAGATAACCTGGTTCTTAATGATCCTTATAACTGGGTAAACCAACCATTACCCCGGGCCAGCGATTGGATCAATTTGGCCTGGTTTCCAAGAATAGCCTATATAGGAGTGTTACCCTTTAATGATAAGGAAGGTACCATTAAAAATATTCCGGAAACTATGGATAATTTAGTTGAGCCCGACCTGTTACATATTATTAATAACCCGGTACCCTTTAATACGAGGGCAAGCAATGGCGGTACACTTGGATTGCAATTTGCGAATTTGATCGGGAATGAATTTATAAAGCTTAAAAACATACATCCCGATAGCCCGAACTTTGTTATGCAATTACCAATAGATGTCCCAAAAATTTGGGTAGATGGAAGGGCCGGAAAACTGCTGGAAACCAAACCGGTGATGCACACGATCCTTATTGAACCCGATGAAAACCGATTAAGCATTATTTGGCGCGGATCTGCCCCTGCTTTGCGCCCTTACATGCAGGAAGAATTAAAAACAATGCCTTTTAAAGTTGATTGGAATATTTAATAAAAAAATTAGCTCATGCACCATTTCACCCATCACTTAATTACACCTCCCCGCTTAGCGGCCGAAGGCAATGGCTTCGCTTTTGTTGGACAGTTTAGAGTGCTTATACATCTTGATCCGGAATCCGACTGTACTTTTTTTCAATACCGGCAATATATTAAGGGTAATTGTGTATTGCAACACGGTAGTTTTGCTTCTTCACATCATTCCAGGGCTAATTGGGCTGCTGTTGGTTTAACCTTCAATGGAAATTCATCATTCCGGGTTCCGGGTGGACTTACTGCAAATTATACCGAAGATGGACATGTGTTTAATGGTGTTACTTCAAGATTTGGATACCGATCAAACGTATCCCTAAATGCTTTAGGTGTAGAAGACCGTTATTTACCTTCGCAATCAACTGGACGTACTTATCAATTGCTTGATACATGCGGCATGCGTGGCACAAGCAGAGTGGTTGGACTAAGGATAACCTATAATCTGTTTTATGAGGGACGTATCATTGATACCAGGCTAACCGGAAATCAAACCGTACTTTCAAGGCATTGGGTAGTTAGAGCAGATGACATCATCGGCTAATTGAATTTGAAATATTAAAAACGACTCAGACCCTAAAATTGACTTCATATGTCATTAACCAATTTCAATAAAACCCTTACCTGGAATGATTTTAACAAACTTTCTGTAAGACCTCCAGGAAAATCTGAAGATGCTGTAATCAGTGCAACATGGCGCATAGACGCAGACCAATTAGCCCGGAAAGGTAACGCCATTATACTTGAAAAATACACAGTTGAAATTTACCTTGTAGCTGATAATTGCACAGTATTAACCGGCAGTGTTACCGGACCAAAGTCGGCCGAATTACTTAAACATGAGCAGGGCCATTTTGATATTATAGCTTTGGGTGCCCGGGAGTTTAATAATAAGGTATCCAAATTAAGTGCAAGTACCGAAATTGAACTTACTAAAAAAATTGACGAGTTAAATAAAACCATCAGCGACAAAACAAATGTGGTTGATGAACGGTATGATACAGTTACCAACCACAGTATGAATACCTCTGTTCAGCAAACTTGGGATCAAAAAATTGATGCTGCAAAAAAGAATCCAAAAGGAACAGTAGAAGACCTGCCTTAAATGAATGTAGTCAGTGTTTAAGTAAAAATGCCTGCTTAAATCTGGCGAAATCCCAGTTCATTAATCACTATAAATAAGTGCTCAAACCCAGTGTAGCATTATGCGCATTTTCAGTATCTGCAAGCCGGGTTACTTGATCAGTTTCCAATAATTCAAAATGGGTAATGATATCAATGTGTGCCGGTAAGAGATAATCACATAATGACTCTAGAATTTTACTATTCTTTGTACCCGGGCCAAAAAGCTTTAATTGTAAATTATCAATTGGTCCAATAGAAACTAAAAGCTCATCCTCTCCCCCATCAAAAACAGCATTACCGGTGGTGAAATTAATGCCGAGTTTGGTATCATTCAGTGTAGAAAAAACAGGATTGTTTATTTTTAAATGTTTCTGTGGTCTGCCCGTAATTTTTACAGGTACTGCAAATATTAATTCAAATACACTTGCAGCAGCCTCATAATCATCACGTATATTATGTATTAAAGGTAATACCTGTAAAAAAATATTCGATTGGTTTGTATCCAAATGTTTAAAAATGCCCCAATAATTTTTAAATAAGTTCACCAATTCATTGTGATGGGCTCCTTTATCCAGCCTGCTTTCAAACAAAGTCATCTGAATACGCAAATGATTGATTGCGGCTTCATAAGGTAAGAATAACCGCCTGGCATTACTTTCTTCTATACGGTGTTTCTTAATGTTATCAATGATCTCTTTTTGTGTTGTCGCCGTTTTAGGTAAGGTGGGCGAATGAAATAACCCTTCAGGCAGCATATCATATAAGCCTTCCTTATGGGTAGTGATGAGTGTATATTCCTTATTATTATAATCCGAAATTTCTTCAGTAACGGCATCTACATCTTTTCGAAACGACCGCTTCCTGGAGCCCAGCATCAGAATCATGATCTGCTCAGCAGGCACGGCATTATCAATTAACTCAGCGGCGATTACTTCAGCTTTAAAGTCTACATCAAATGTATTGGCCAATAAGTTTGATAAACTGGGGCGTTTCATAAACGATTTTACTATTTGGGTTTATTATTTGCTTAAAAAAATCCTATAATGATTACTCATGCCAGACCGGCTTTGTAATTTTGTTTTCAGTTGATCAAATAAAATCTGCCAGGCGTCCTGATTTAATTTTTCGGCAGGCATGGCCGTGATGGTTATATCAATTGTACGAATAAATCCCTGCAGAGGCTGTACAGACATTTCAAAACCCCTGTCAATGTCAACCTTACTAATCCGGTTTCCCAATTCATATAAACATAAATTTCGGATATCTTCTTTTGTTACAATCCTGTTCCTTGTCATCAGGCCATAACGAAATGCATTTACCCTTTCCTCGGGTTTTAGCCTGTTTTTACCACCACTAGAACTGGTCATTAAAAAAAGCGAATCAGATTTTAGTTTAACCCCATTATATTCTTGCAATCTCGTGCCCGAACGTAACATATTGGCCATTTCGGCAAGGGTAGTCCAGTATTCTGCATACATCATATCATTCCCTTCGTATGGTTTTGCAATAATATAATGCGGAATTTCTGATGAACTGTTAGCAATGACCTTGGTTTTTTGTTCCATTAATGCAATGCGCTGATCCATTTCACGCAGTGTTGAAGAAATGAAATCATTACCATAAGCCGAAAATGCAGCTGATTCACTTCGTAACAATTCCAACAGGTAACTGATAAATTCCTTTGCATTTCTACCGTCAAACCTTTCAACACCGCCATTACGAAGTGTAAATGTGCCTGCTGCTTCTTCCTCCATTTTTCTGAATGGGGTTGAGCGATATTGATGTTTTTCATCTGTAAGTGATCTTACAGAAAGAAATTGTTCCATCCCGGTTGTTTTTAAAGGGATGATATTACTGCCGCCTTTTAATCGGTATTTAAGATCATTCAACTGCCGGTTCATTATTGGAAAACTATTGGTATAAACAGACACTTCGTCCAGTGCA
>CANKNL010000034.1 GCA_947483345.1 Chitinophagaceae bacterium
AAAAATATTTATAAGATTTTGATGAAGGGTTTCAAAAATTGTAAATAATTTTACCACCTGAATTATTATATTTTTGCAAGTTCTATTATTAATGAGTGCTACCTAAGTAGGTAAAGGCAATATTATCAGGCATTTTTTTGATATTAAGAGTGGTGCAGTAATAGGTAAAAATTGTAACCTTGGGCAAAATGTTGTAGTATCGCCAAAACTGATACTGGGTAATCATGTGCGGGTACAAAATAATGTTAGTATATACGAGGGGGTTATTTGTGAGGATGATGTTTTTTCGGACCCTGTGCTGTTTTAACCAATGTGATAAATCCACGCAGTGCGGTTAGCTGTAAAAATAAGTTTAAAACAACCCTGGGCGATAAACGAGTCTGGAAGGGTGAGAATGGGAACAAATGGCTGTTTAGCGAAAATGGAAAAGTGGTTTTCGAAGAGAGGTATGTTTGGAGAAAAATATTGTAAATCGGATAAAATAAATGCATCTGGAAAAGAATTAAGTTTTCTTTGCGGTTAAAAAAAATAACTTAAGCCTAACTAAGGCAATCGCGTAATTTATTTTCGCATTGCATAAAGAATCGGCAAGCAGTTTTAACAGAGGCCATATATAATAAAACATGAAAAATTTTGCCATTATAGGAGCAGGTGGATACATAGCGCCCAGGCATATGAAGGCTATAAAAGATACCGGTAATAACCTGATTGCAGCTTTGGATAAACATGATTCGGTTGGTATACTGGATAGCTATTTTCCTGATGCAGATTTTTTTACTGAGTTTGAACGATTTGACCGCCATTTGGAAAAACAAAAACGCCTGGGTAACAGAACAGATTATCTTTCTGTTTGTAGCCCTAATTACCTTCATGATGCCCATATACGATTTGGTTTGCGAATAGGCGCTAACGTAATTTGTGAAAAACCTGTTGTATTAAACCCCTGGAATATAGAGGCATTAATGGAGATTGAAAAAGAAACAGGAGGTCAGGTATTTACTATTTTACAATTACGTTTACATCCAGCTATCATTGCATTAAAAGAAAAAATCGCAACTGGCCCTGTTGGAGAAAAATGCGAAGTGAATTTACAATACATTACTTCACGTGGTCATTGGTACCATACGAGTTGGAAAGGAGAATTACAAAAAAGTGGTGGCATTGCAACAAATATTGGAGTTCATTTTTTTGATATGTTATTATGGATTTTCGGTGATGTAAATGAAAATATAGTAACAGAACATACAGCTAATACTGCTTCAGGTACATTGGATTTGGAAAAAGCAAATGTAAATTGGATGTTAAGCATTGATGCTGATACATTGCCTGCTGAAGCAAAAGCAGCAGGCAAGCGAACTTTTAGAGCATTAACAATTAATGGTGAACGTTTTGAATTTAGCGAAGGGTTTACTGAGTTGCATACTAAAAGCTATATTGAAATATTACAAGGGAATGGATTTCCTATCAGTGAGACTTTAAAGGCAATAGATTTAGTTCACTCAATAAGAAATTTTAAAATATAATTTAAGGCATATGGAATTAAATAATTCAAAATGTTTGGTAATAGGCGGTGCAGGTTTTATTGGCAGTTTTGTCGTTACTGAATTGCTTAAGGAAAATGTTGCCGAAGTAATTATTTATGACAATTTCGCAAGGGGGAAAAGAGAGTACCTTTCTGAAGCACTTAAAGATAATCGCTGTACAATTTATCCGATTGGTGGCGATATCCGGGAAATAGATATCCTTAATGATGCTATGAAAAATGTAGATTATGTTTTCTGTTTAGCTGCCATGTGGTTACTGCATTGTAAAGATTATCCCCGCACAGCTTTTGATGTAAATATTGCCGGCACGTTTAATGTGCTTGAGGCCTGTGTAAAAAATAAGGTGAAAAAACTAGTCTGGTCGTCATCGGCATCGGTATATGGGGATGCTGTTGAATTACCTATGACTGAAGAACACCCTTACAACAATAAAAATTTTTATGGAGCTACTAAAATTGCTGGCGAAGCGATGGCAACAGCTTTTAATGATAGGTATGGCTTACAAGTGATTGGTTTGCGATATATGAATGTTTACGGACCTCACCAGGATCAAACAGCAGCATATACCGGCGTCATTCCTATAATGCTGAATAAGATCGACGCCAATGAAGCTCCAACAATTAATGGTGATGGTTCACAGGCATATGATTTTATATATGTAGAAGATGTTGCCAAATGTAATGTCAAAGCAATGCAGTCTGCGGTGCCTTTTGGTTTTTATAATGTAGGAACAGAAGTCCAGACATCCATCAAAGAGTTGTGTGATACTATTCTTCGTTTAAAGCAAAGTGAACTCAAAGTTACATATAAACCATACAGCGAAGATGATGCCAGAGCATTGGTTCAAAACCGCATTGGTAGCAAAGAAAAAGCTGAGCAGGAGTTAGGATTCAAATATACTTATTCTCTACAGGAAGGGTTAAACAAATTGATTGAATGGAGAGAAGTGAATAAAAACAAAGTGATATAAAATGTGTGGTATAACAGGCATCTTTAATTTTAATAAGCTACCAATTTCTAATCAGACTTTAAAAGAAATGACTGATGCGGTTGCACACAGGGGACCTGATGGGGAAGGTTTGTTTATTGATGAATATGTTGGTTTAGGTCACAGAAGACTTGCAATAATTGATATTAGTAACAATGGTGCTCAACCTATGACCTCCAATAATGAAGAATGGATTATTGTTTTCAATGGCTGTATTTATAACTTTCCTGCTCTAAAAAAGGAGTTGCAATCAAAAAATCATCATTTTAAATCTAATAGTGATACAGAAGTAATCGTTGAAGGACTTGCTGAATATGGACCTGCTTTTTTTGAACGTTTGGATGGCATGTTTGCGATTGCAGCCTGGCATAAAACAAAAAAAGAACTTTGGTTGAGTAGGGATAGGTACGGTGTAAAGCCATTGTATTATTTTCAACAAGGCAGCCTGTTTTTATTTGCTTCCGAAATTAAGTCCTTTATGCAACACCCCGACTTTAAAGTAGAATTGAATCCTGTTGCATTAAATGAATATTTTACATTCCAGAATTTATTTGCTTATCATACATTATTTAAAGGGGTAACCATGTTACCTCCGGCGAATACGATTAAAATAAGTACACAAGAGCCAGATTTCAGACATCACTCCTGGTGGGATTACAATTTTACAGAACCTGATAATACTATGTCGGCAGAAGATGCCAGCAGTGAAACAGAAAGGCTTTTAACCAATGCAGTAAAACGACAGATGGTTGCCGACGTACCGGTAGGAAGTTACTTAAGTGGTGGGATGGATAGCGGTTCATTAAGTGTTTTGGCTAGCAAACATGTTGATCGCATGTATACGTTTACAGCAGGTTTTGAAATGAGTGAAGTGCTTGGTACCGAAAGTGGTTTTGATGAAAGGGTTGATGCTGAGTTAACTGCAAATTTTATTAAGTCTGAACATTACGAACAGGTAATTAATGCTGGTGATATCAGGTGGAGCCTTCCTAGGGTGGTATGGCATCTGGAAGACCTGCGGGTAGGAATGAGTTATCCCAATTATTATATTAGTCGGCTGGCCAGTAAATTTGTAAAAGTATGTTTGCAGGGTACAGGAGGTGATGAATTATACGGAGGATATCCATGGAGGTATTACCGGGTATTTAAATCTTTGAATGCACCGAATTTTTTTGAAAATTATTACGGTTTCTGGCAACGCCTAGTAATGGATGAGGACAAACCTCGGTTATTTCAGCCGAATATACAAGCACAAATTGATATAAATGCACCCAGGGAAGTATTTGAAAGGGTTTTTACTTTTAATAAAAACCTTAAATACAACACACCCGAAGAGCATATACAAAACAGTTTATATTTTGAGATCAAAACATTTTTGCCAGGCCTGCTGCTAGTTGGCGATAAATTAGCCATGGCTAATGGCCTGGAAGAACGGTTTCCTTTTTTAGATAATGATCTGGTTGATTTTGCACAAAAAATCCCGGTAAAATACAAATTAGCCAACTTGGAAAACATGAAACGTATTGATGAAAATATTACCGGCAACAAGCGGGCTATTTTTCAACAGTACGACGATGGAAAAAACGTTTTGCGCAATGCCATGAGCCATATCCTGCCCGAAAAAATAGTAAACCGTAAAAAACAGGGGTTTAGTGCACCTGATGAAAGCTGGTACCGTGGCGAAAATGCAGCGTATGTAAGAGAATTATTATTGGGAAAAAATATTGCTAGTGCAGAATTCATCAACCCCGATTATGTAAAGCAAATTGTAGACGAGCATTGTAATAAGGGAATAAACCATCGTTTATTATTATGGAGTTTTATGAATTTTGAGTGGTGGTGCAGGTTGTTTTTGAATAATGAAAAAATAAAGTAAATATTTGGAACACTATGCATTTAATTAATGACAAATTATTTTTTATTGTTCAACCAATTTTAAGGCATTTGCCTTATAAATTGGGCCGGTTTTTAAGAAACAGTATTTACCGTCTTTTTTTTAAAAGAGTGGGAAATAATGTAAATTTTATGGAAGGGATAATCATTAAATATCCAAGCGAAATTGAACTGGGTAATAATATTACAATAAATCAAGGTTGTTTTATTGTAGGTAAGGGCGGTCTTGTTTTTGGTAACAATATAATGATCGGGGCTGATTGTAAAATTGTAACAACTACTCATAATTCATTTACAAGGGAAAAGCCAATGAGAGATCAGGGTATGTCGTTCGAGAAGATTACAATAGGAGATGATGTGTGGTTCGGCTTTAATGTGGTTGTTTTAAATGGATGTAAAATTGGGAATGGAGTTATATTGGCAGCAGGATGTGTTTTAACGACTAAACATGTTGAGGATTACACGATTTGGGGAGGGGTTCCAGCAAAAAATATTGGTACCAGGGGATGAATAAGTTAATTTAATCATGAGATAGATTTTTCTATTCATGTAAAGTATGAGAAGTTCAAATAATGCGTAAAAAAATTCTAATTAGCGGAGGATCAGGTTTAGTTGGCTCTTATCTGGTAAATGCACTTTTGGCTGAAGATTGCTATGAGTTATTTTTGATTGTACGAAATAAAAAGCTACCTGAACATGATGATGACATTAGAAGAATTAAGATCGATTTTGATTCTGAGTGGGATATTAATGACCTGCCACAGGATCTGTATGCTATTATTCATCTATCTCAGGCAGAAAACTTTAGAGATTTTCCAGACAAAGCCAGAGAAGTCTTTTATATTAATACAGTTAGTACACTAAAACTGATTGACTTCGCTTCAAAAAATAAAGTAAGCCATTTTATTTATGCTTCTTCAGGGGGTATTTATGGCACCGACGGAATATTTAAAGAAGAGCATGAAACTGAATACAAAAACGAAATGGGCTTTTATCTGGGTACTAAGTATTGCAGTGAAATAGTGCTGGATAATTATTTCAATTTTCTCAATGTGATCATTCTCCGATTCTTTTTTGTGTATGGTAAAGGGCAAAACCAAAGTATGTTAATTCCCAGGTTGATAAACAGGGTTAAGACAGGAGAGCCAATCGATTTACAGGGGCAAAATGGAATGAATATAAATCCTGTACATGCAACAGATGCAGCAAAAGCAATAATAGCGTCTTTGAAATTAAAAAGCAGTTGTAAATTAAATGTAGCAGGCCCGGAAGTATTAAATTTAAGAGAAATAAGTGAAACAATAGGCAGAGTACTTGACAAAACTCCTCAATTTGCAATTGATGAAACAATAGTTGCAAAACATTTGGTTGGAGACATTTCTAAAATGAAAGACTTATTGATAGAACCATCAATGAAATTTGAAGATGGAATAAAAGCGATGATATAAAATTATTAAGAATGACAGAAAATAACACAGCAAAAAGTTTTAGTGATAAATGGCATAAGAATACCGGGCTTGCTTTTGATAATACACTTAATCCTGAATCGGATATTTTTAAATGGATTTTGGAACGTAATGGATTTAGCAGCGGAGAAGATTTTAAAAAATTTCTTGACACTAAGAAAAGGATACTGGATGCAGGATGTGGAAATGGGAGAGTAACAGCATTGTTACGAACCTATTCAGAGCCGGCATCAACAGCAGTTGTTGGTATAGATCTTACTGCAGCTGATGTGGCAGCAAAGAACCTGGATCAATATGAAAATGTAAATTTTTATACAAAAAACTTATTGGACGACTTAAGCGAACTTGGCAAATTTGATTATATCTATTGTCAGGAAGTTTTACATCATACTGGTAATGCACGAAAAGGGTTTGATAATTTGGTTAAGCAATTGGATAATGAAGGAGAAATTGCGATTTATGTGTACAAACAAAAAGCACCTGCACGTGAATTTGTAGATGATTATGTTAGAGAAAAAATAGCAGGAATGGATTATGAAACCGCTATGACACAGTGCAGGCAGATCACTGAATTAGGCAAGGCTTTATCAATACAAAATGTAAAATTACAGATACCTGCAGTAGATGTCCTTCAGATTCCTGAAGGAGAGTACGACCTGCAACGGTTTATCTATCATTTTTTCGCCAAGATATTCTGGAACAACGAATTTAGTTTTGAAGATAATGCCGTAATTAATTATGACTGGTATCATCCTCAGGATTGCACCCGGCATACTATTGAAGAAGTGCGGGAATGGTTCACACAAAACGGGTTAACTATTACACATGAGTTTGTTGATTTTTATGGCATTACCATTAAAGGTAGATTATAAATAAAATATTTTAAGCACTACAGAACATTATTTCAATGTCAGCTATTACATTAAAATCATCGACTAAAATTAAAAGAGTTAAAGCCATACTTAAATCTGCAGGTTTTTCATGTAGAGTTGCAAAGAAAACGAAAAGAATATGAAGATTAACCTCCTTAAAGGAAGTGTTACTTACGGGGCTGTAACAATATTTTCACGAATTACTGCAGTAATCCTGATCCCAATACTTACCCGTTTATTAACGCCTGATGAATATGGTGTTTTAAGTATGGTATTAACAATTATAACATTGGTAAATCTTGTGGTTACTTTCGAAGTATCACAAGCAGTAACACTCTTTTTTACTGATCAGAATCGGGTAGATCGTAATTTATATCCAAGTACTGCTATTCAATTTTCTTTAGTCATGTACTTTTTCCTTCTAGTTGTTATAGCCATATTCGGAGAGATAATTTACAGGGTGGTTGTTGCCAAAAATTTCGGAGCTGCAATTTTTATTGAAGGTGCTTTACTCCTGGCTGCTAACGGTATATTTTTTCTTATACAGAATCAACTTCGGCTTGAGTTTAAAACCCGTTGGTATGCCATCCTAACCTTGGGGTATGTATTGTTAACCAGTTTTGGGGCAATAGCTGGTGCATTATACTTCAATCATCCTATTGAAGCTGTTATTTTAGGACAAACAGCCGGTGCAGCCATTATTGGCATCATAGGTATTGTGTTGCTTTGGGAGAGATTCAGGTTTCGATTTAATATGAGTAAGCTGCGTGAAATGTTGAAATATTCTTTACCATTGGTCCCATCGGGGTTTTTGCTGTTAGGTGGTCAGCAGGCGCCAAAAATTATCCTAAGTATATTTGGTAGTTTAGAGGATGTGGGCATTTATGGGCTTGCATATCAAATAGCAGGATTTTCTGGTCTAGCTGTTCTTGGGGTGCAAATTGCTATAACGCCCTCTATTTTAGCAAATCATCAAGATATTGAAACCCCAAAAAAATTAGGAAGGCTATTTGAAATATTTGCAACAGTTGCATTAATGTTTTGTTCATTTTTAAGTGTCTTCTCTCGAGAGCTTATTATGATATTTAGCGTTCCAAGCTATGCAGGAGCGGCAAGTTTAGTTCCTTTTTTAGCTTTTGCCATTTCACTAATCAGCTTATACATTTTTTTTCCGGGTAAAATTATTAAGGGTAAATCCGGTGCCCAGCTTTTAGCAAGTACAGGCAGTTTTTTAATTGCTGTAATTGCTGGGTTAGTATTGATTAAATTAGATGGTGTTAGAGGAGCAGCTTTATCAGCACTTCTTTCTGCAGCAACCTTTTTTTTAATATGGAGTTTTATTAGTCAAAAGCTTTATCGGCTGCCTGTAAACTGGCTAAAAATAGTTAAGGCTGCTGTATTATCAGCTGCAGTATGTGCTGTTGGTATTTTCTGCATACCTGCAGGAATTACATTTTATTCTGTTGCATTAAAATGTGGCCTATTACTTTTATTCTCAGGCCTTATAGGATGGGAATACTTAAATGAATTACGAAAACATTTTCTTAATAAACCCTGATAAGCAGGTATTATATTCTTAAATAAAATTTATAAAGATGTTAAAAAGTGCTGATGAATATGAAGGTCAAAAGCCCAGAATATTATATTTAGATACGGCATATACGCTTAAAATGGTAAGAGAGCGTAGTTTGGAGCAGGAGTTTAATTCACGGGATTGTGGTGGTTATTTTGAGCATGTTTGGGGCGTACATCCAATTGCAAACGTTCCGGAAAAAAGAGAAATCAATTATGAAGGGTTCAAGCCAACTGTAGTTGAATTTTCAGAAAACCAGACTGTAATAGAAGGGTTATCGGCATATTATGCTTCGCTCAAATATTTTTTCCCTTTAAATTTTCTAATATCTCAAATTCGGTTTACACGTTATCTCATTAATTTGGTAAAAACTGAGCATATCAATTTTGTTATGTGTACTGACCCCTATTTTACTGGGCTCATGGGGCTTTTTATTAAATTATTCACTAAGGCAAAGTTGGTAATTTGGGTATGCGCCAATTATGATGATGTTTATAACGAGACTGGTGCGGTTGCTATGCCAAGGCTTTTCAAATGGCGATGGATAGAAAAGATCATTGAACGTATTGTGTTTCGCAGGTCTGATTTGGTAGCTGGGGGAAATCAAAATAATCTGGAATTTGCTTTAAAGAATGGCGCTACATTAAAAAAAGGAACTGTTTTTCCGATTGGTAAATTAATATATAGAGAACACCTTAAAGAATCAAGATTAAGAAATCAAGACGAATTGTTCAACACAAGCAAAGCCAATTATCACTTTATTTATGTAGGCAGAATGATTGATTTGAAATTTCCAGACGATGTAATAAAATCATTCAATGAGATTCAAAAAATCATTCCTAACAGTGCTTTAATTATGGCAGGAGAAGGGATAATGAGAGAAGAACTTGATAAGATGGCTTTAGAAATGGGCATACAAGAAAAAGTGTATTTTTTGGGAAATATCAGTCAGATGCGATTGGCGAATCTATTGTCTGGATGCTTTGCCGTTTTAAGTCCTTTAACAGGCAGATCGTTGATTGAGGTTGCCTTGGCTGGTCTGCCTATTGTAGCATATGATAGAGATTGGCAGGTTGATTTTCTTGAAAAGAGCGGTGCTGGGGTAATTGTTCCGTTTAGAGATTGGCAAAAAATGGCGGAGTCGGCTGTTTATTTGATTAATAACCCCGAAGAAGCAAATGTGATGGCAAAATGTGCCCGTATGGCTGGTTTGGACGCATGTAATATTGAAAAGCTTTATGATCACGAAAAAAATGAATTTGACAATCTGCTAAAGCGTAGAAATTAATCATCTCAACCTGAGAAAGTGGTTAAGGATTTAATTAATATCTCACTGCATAAAGCATAGTTTCTTCATTGGTAAGTCCCTGAATAATTTTAACTTTGCGAAAAATTTATGATAAAAGTTGGTATAATAGGCTATGGATATTGGGGCCCTAATTTGGTCCGTAATTTTTTTAGTCAGAAAGACTGTAACATAAAGGCCGTAGCTGATTCAAGGCCAAACCGGCTGGAACTGCTAAGAAAGTCATACCCCACAATTAATGCAGTACTAAATGCCGAGGATATCATTAATGATGCTGATATTGATGCGGTTATTATTGCCACGCCCGTTTTTACCCACTTCGAACTGGCAAAAAAAGCACTCTCAAACGGAAAACATGTTTTGCTTGAAAAACCCATGGCTTCATCGGTAAAAGAATGTGAAATACTGATAGAACTTGCTTTGCAAAAGAATCTGCAATTGATGGTGGATCATACTTTTTTATATACAGGCGCTGTTGAAAAAATAAAGGAAATAATCGATGCAGATATCTTGGGAAATATCAAATATCTTGATTCTACACGTATAAACTTGGGCTTATTTCAACCCGATATAAATGTGCTTTGGGATCTTGCCCCGCATGATCTGTCTATCTTGCGTTACCTGCATGAAGAAAAACCATACAGTATCAATGCAACCGGTATCAGCCATACCAATAACGGTATTGAGAATATTGCTTTTATGACGATCAATTATCCTTCCGGCTTTATTGCACATTTAAATTGCTCCTGGAGCAGCCCGGTTAAAGTAAGAATGATGCTTATCGGGGGGGATAAAAAAATGATCCTTTACAATGATGTTGAGCCAACAGAAAAGATTAAAATTTATGATACGGCTTACCAGGTAAAAACAGATGATGATAAAAATCAAATTCTGGTTGATTACAGGGTGGGTGATATCTATGTACCCAAAATAAACAGTAAAGAAGCTCTGGCTTCAGTTGCAAACGATTTTATTACAGGTGTTTTGGAAAGTAAAATGCCAAGGTCTTCATATCATATTGGACTGGATATTGTAAAATTGCTGGAAGCATCTGAACAGTCAATTAAAAACAAGGGCATTGAAATTAAAATAAACTAATGGAAATATTAAATATTCAATCCGACAGGCAAAGTCTTAAAGATGTTAGCGTTGGTAAAAATGTAAAAATTTTCAATTTTGTAAATGCTTATGGTTGCAGCATTGGCGATAACACAAAAGTTGGTGCTTTTGTTGAAATTCAGAAAGGAGCAACCATTGGTAAAAATTGTAAAATATCGAGCCATAGTTTTATCTGCGAGGGGGTACATATAAAAGACAATGTTTTTATTGGCCACAATGTTACTTTTATAAATGATAAGTTTCCACGTTCTACAAATGAAGACGGCTCATTGCAAGCAGAATCTGACTGGGTTTGCATAGATACCATTATTGAGGAAGGCGCTTCAGTTGGTTCAAGTGCAACTTTATTATGCGGCATTACGGTTGGTAAAAGAGCTATAATAGGTGCCGGTTCAGTTGTTACAAAAAACGTACCTGCAAAAGCCATTGTGGCAGGTAATCCCGCAAAGATTATTAAATATCTGGATTAAAATTAATAGAGATTAAAATTATGTATATAAATAAAATCCCCTGCCTTGATCTGCAGAAACAACATCAACAAATAAAAAGAGAAGTATTTGAGGCCTTTGAAAAAGTGTATGATCAAACTGCATTTTCAGGAGGCTCTTTTGCAGAAGTATTTGAAACACAATTTGCCGTGTTTTGCGGTACAAAATATGCAGTGGCCGTTAATAACGGTACTTCTGCTTTGCATTTGGCCATGCTTACATTGGGTATTGGCCCCGGCGACGAAGTGATCATTCCGGCCAATACATTTATTGCAACAGCCTGGGCCGTGTCTTATTGCGGGGCCACCCCTGTTTTTGTGGATTGTACCAGCAATACCTGGGAGATAGATAGTACCAAAATTGAAGAAAAGATAACGGCCAAAACAAAAGCGGTGATTGGGGTTCATTTATATGGACAGCCTTTTGACATTGATGCAGTGAAACAACTTTGTGATAAGCATAAACTTTTTTTGCTGGAAGATGCCGCACAGGCCCAGGGAGCAACCTATAAAGGGATTCCGGTTGGTGGTTTTGGCGAGTTGGGCTGTTTTAGTTTTTATCCCGGCAAAAATCTAGGCGCCTGCGGTGAGGCCGGCGGTATAACCACAAATAACGAGGACTATTTTAAACACCTGCAAAGTTTAAGAAATCATGGAATGACCGTAAGGTATTATCATGATGAAATTGGATTTAATATGCGGATGGGGGGCCTTGAATCTGCTTCACTGGCCGTAAAGCTAAAATACCTGACAGGATGGAACGACCGCAGAAGGGCCATAGCAAAAAGGTATCAGCAGGAAGTAACAAATTCCAAAATAGTAATGCAGCTTCAGCCGGAATGGGCAAATTCCATTTATCATTTATTTGTGGTAACTGTAGCTGACCGAGATGATCTTGTTACTTATTTAAATAAGAAAAATATTTTCCCCGCTCTTCATTACCCGGTACCCTGTCATTTACAAAAAGCGTATGCAAATTTGGGATATAAGCAGGGCGATTTTCCGAATTCGGAATACCTGGCAGCACATTGTGTATCATTGCCTATGTATGCCGAGTTAACAGACGATGAGGTAAGTTTTGTAATTGATTCTTTGAATAAATATTAATAATAATTATCAAACCCAATGCTTAACTGTTTTTTAAACAGATAAGTAATTACCTTTCTCAATAATTGTTACCTGTAGATTATTTAAAATAATTTTATTTTTATTTCCCGTTTAAGAAAATATTGCTCAAATTGAACTTTTCTTTTGAAAGAATTTTAATTAATGAAAATATTACATGTTATATCAGGTTTAACAAAAGGAGGTGGTCAACGTGTTGTTGTTGAACTGGCAAATACCGCATTTGAAAAAGGGGATGAGGTTACTATCGTGGCAGGCTGGCCCGAAGACCCTGCGCTTATGCAGGATTTATTTAACCCAAAAATTAGTGTAAAATATATTGGTAAAACAAAACAACTGGCTTACCTAAAAATAATTCCATGGATAGTTAAACACAGAAAATGGATTTGCCATTATGATGTACTTCATTGCCATTTAACGATGGGTGCTTTTATTGGAACAATGGCCTCCATCATATTTAAATTAAGCGCTCAAAAAAAAATCCCTATTTCTACAGAAACTTACCATGCCGTGGGGATGCCAATTCCAAAATTTAACAGATGGGTCCATTCAAGGCTGATGTTATTCCGTGATGGAGTTATTTTTATGGCTAATGATCCTTACTGGAATAATTTTTTAGAAAAGCATCCCCGCTTGCTAACAAAAATGATCCCCAATGGGATATCTGTACAGGTACCCCAAAAGAATGATGAATTAGAGCAAAAATTTTTTAATGAAATGGGGATTCCAAATAGTGGCAGCCTTCTTGTTGGTACAGTGGGTATGCTACGCCCCGAAAGAAAGCCGGAATTGTACATACCCATATTTCAGGCCATTAATAAAGCTTTAGGAAAAGATATTCATTTTATTTTGGCAGGCGGTGGGTCTGAATTTGATAGAATTAAAAAGCTGGTTGAAGAGAGCGGCATTAAGGAAAACATTCATATGCCCGGCACTATAAATAATCCGGCTTTCACTATTTCTAAAATGGATATTTATGTGTCTGTAAGTGTTGACGAATTTGCCGGGATCTCTATGATAGAAGCCGCTATGTGCAAAGTGCCTGTTGTAGGCATTCAATTACTTGAAAATTACAAGGCCAAAAATGATGATTGGATTTGGTCGCACACAGATATTATGGAAGTAGCCAAAAGAATTATTCTTCTTTTACAAAATACAGATGAACGTAAAAAACTTGCATCAAATCAAAATGAGCATGCAAAAAAATATTTTAGTTCAGAAGCGATGTATACTGCCTATAATTCATTTTATAAGGAAATGGCTGGTAAATAAAATGAAACCCGATAAAACCTAGGCAATAAATAAACTGATAAATTAAAAACCGGCAGCTTCTTTCATGGTTAAATTTGTGAATCCGTATTTGTTGTTTAACAATACATAATGATCCAGCAATACCGTCAGGTTCCCCATATTTTCCGTCAGGTTAATTCCAAAATTATGCGGGTGCCACCATAAATGATACAGCTCATTATTCTTAGCTGCATAGCTCATTTCATTCATGATCCTTTTTAATTTTAGTTTTTCTAACCAGGCCAGGTTTTTATTGTATGGTTTTAAAAAACGGCTGGCCGCAATATTCACCGGCTCATTTTCCATTTTCTTAATGGCAAAACTGTTATTACCCGAAATAGGCAAATAGGTATCTAAAAGCCGGCAAAGCCTGATTAGAGGAACTTCTGCAGATAACATGCGTGGTTTATAGATCCACGATTTTGGATTACCCCGGTATACTTTTAATCCATTACGCCACAAAACAGCTAAGTAGTTTGTATTTACCTGGTTGCGTGGAAAAACCATACTCTGTAGGGTGATGTCATTGGCTGTTGCTATTTTTATAACGGCTTTAATATCCGCATCAAATGCATCTTCTGTTTGGCCAGCTTCCAGGCAAAAATAATGACTGAAGGTATGGGTCGCCATTTCGTGCGGACTCTGTTTTAAAAGTTCAAATAGGGAATAAGCAAAATGATAGGGGTCATCGGTTTCATCGTTCCCGATTTTATTAAATTCATGTAAGTATACATTAAATTCAGAATTTTTATAAGCAGGTTTTAGTGTTGGTATATAAGCTAACAGGGTTTCTTTGTCTTTGGCAAATAAAGTACCAACAGTAGCAAAGCTGGCTTTAATATCATAGCGTGCAAAAATATCCAGCAATTCGGGGATAACAGCTTTTACGCCCTTTAAATTGGCGCCATATTTTTTAATATTGGTAACATCCCAAACTCCCCATAGTAATTCAAAGTCTAGTGATATAACAAATTTCCCTTTTTCGTTACCGGTAGTTACCATAAAAAATAAAACATCATCTGGTTTTAGCAATAAACAGCCGTGAAATTAATTGTTTTAATTCAATTCTATCGTATTTTATAAAACCCCAAAAATTATACTTTTATTGTATAATGATTAAGTTGAATTTTATCACTTATTTTTTGCCTATGTATAAATCAGGGGTTTCAATGTATTAAAACAGCAAAATAATTAGGCATTTAAAGCAGTTTTATTTTTCATCAGCCTGGTATAAATGATGACTAACAAAAAATAGTAGAAGGGCAGTAATATTATTTTATAGCGTGTCATGGTACCAAAATTAAAAGTGGTAAAACCAATGACAGCCGCTAATATTAGTGAAAATACAAAACAAAAGAAAATATAAGGGTTTGTGAAAATGATTTTAAAAAAACCAACAAATTTTGATTTAAACAGCAAAAACAAAGTGCTTAACAACAGCAGGGTTGATTCCAGCGATGAAAATACAATGATGATTTTTTTGCTTTCCCATAAAAAAGGCCTGAACAGGCAGGAAAATATAACGCCTGGAGTTCTTAGAAAAAGATTACCGGCCGAAGGGTCAAAAGCATCCATTTCAAATGCGGCCTTACTGTTTTCTTCCTGTAAACTCTGGTAGGTTTTTTGGAAATTTTCAATCTGAGAAACAGCATCTAATGCCAGATCATTTAGTTGGTCAGAAAAATCAGATAAACTAAGAAACAAAAGAATAAAAAGCGATGTTAAAATAATAAGAAATACTTTTAAAACAAACAGCTTGATGTTTTGAAAAATAACAAACAGAATTGTTAAAAAAAATACGGCAGCCAAAATAACAATGATATAACTTTTAATGACGTAAATAAGATAGATAAAAATGATCAGCAGTATCCAATCAAATACAGTAATTTGTTTTTTTACAAAGCCGTTATAAACAATACTGATAATAAAACCAAGTGCGCCCATGCATATAGATTCTTTTATAAGCCCGCTACTCCAGAACCAGATGGCCGGTGTATATAAAACGGCAATGGCCATGATCTTTTTATTTTTTCCATTATTTATATCATTAAAAACAAGGAAAAGTTTCCATTGGCCGGCAAATGAAAATAAAGCGAAAAATATAGAGCTGATTAAAAATTTATTAAAAGAGAGGATAGCAATTAGGGCAGATGCTTTCATAACTGCTAATGAGGCATCTGTTGCAATATAACCGTTCAGTCCGTCTGTTTTGCCTACCTCAAGCGCATATAAGCGCTGTAGTTCCTTGGCAGAGGTAAACAGGTATTTTACATTTTCGAAATCTTTTTGTATTTGGTCTATAATAAAATTACCACCAGCATAATAGGTAAAGGCATCGCCATAACCATAATAATACTGCACCAGCATGGAGTATGCTACTGAGCCCAACATGCGCAAGGCAAATGCAGTAATAAATATTTTCCGCAGTTCAACATCCGAAAAATTTAATGACCTGCGTTTTATAAGAATATAAAAAAGAAATAAATAAACCGGTAATAAAATGTAATCGTATATGGTTATGATCTGCATCGGTTCTTTACTGATAAACTAATTTAACTGACAGGGTAATTAGGTCCTGCAATATAATCATTAGTTTTTATCAGC
>CANKNL010000035.1 GCA_947483345.1 Chitinophagaceae bacterium
GACGGTAAATAAATTATTACAACCAAATCCTCCCTGCTACTCTTGCCCTTGTACAACATGTCCTGTATATAATTTAGGAGATCAGGTACTCGGGGGGAAAGTTGCCTACATTTTTCAATACCCAGATCCCGGGTGGAGCCCCTTTAGCCAGACCGGCCTGATTGTAGCCTTATCAGATCAACATGCTGGAGCTGAATGGGGCTGTGCCGGCACATCAATTTACGGTGCAGATAGTACAGCCTTATTTGCTGGAAACAAAAATACCGTCAATATTACAGCAGGCTGTACAACTCCGGGCATTGCTGCAAAGCTATGTGCCGACTTGGTTTTGGGAGGTTACAGTGATTGGTATTTACCCTGTAAAGATGAATTGAATAAACTTTACCTGAACAGAGCAATCATTGGTGGTTTTGCAAATACCACCTATTGGAGTTCCAGTCAAAATGGCAATGACAATGCATGGAATCAAAATTTTTCCAACGGCTCCCAAAATGACTCCAGTAAAAATAAACTTTTCAGTGTGCGTGCAGTAAGGTTTTATTAACGGCCTGTGAAACTGAAGAGATGCTGTTTCTATTATTTCATAGAGATACTGGAATTGATCAGAAAATCTAACAGGCAATGAAAAAGACATTTTTTACAATTTATCTCTTCGCATTTTCGCTGTTGGCATTTTCGCAAGAGGATGAAAGCGTCTTGAAAAAAGATATCATTTCTGCAGACATCGGACTCTTAAGTGTCTGGCTAAATTATGAAAGACATTTATCAGGAGATTTTACCCTTAAGTCATCATTAGGTGTAGGATTTGGCCTTGAGAAAGGATCTAATATAGATGGCACCATTTATTCTTTTACACCTATTGTAAGAGCTGAACCAAGGTATTATTACAATTTTAACCGCAGGATTGAAAAAGGAAAGAAAACAGTTTATAACGCAGCAAATTATTTTGCCTTGACTGCCCAATATCTTTTTAAACCATTTATAACAACAAATTCGCCTTACAGAACATACCAGGGCGAAGCTTCTTTAGTTCCAAAATGGGGAATTAAAAGAACGATTGGGCAGAGATTTAATTTTGAATTTGCATTTGGAGTAGGCCTAAGTTTTAGTAAAGCTGAAACTAATGGACATGTTGCAATTGACCTTCGGTTTGGCTATTACATAAAATAAAATACGGCAACAGTATTGAAATAAAATTTTATATGTAGGCTGCCCAATATAACCATCACACAGTCTGGCAGTTCATTTACCAACCGATTAGCCTCAATTACCAATTAGCTATTGCATTTTAACCTAATTGTGTATACTTTTATTGTAATTAAACGCTTGCTGTATGAAACATACAATCGCAGTTTTAATTTTATTGTTGCTGAGTATACTTGTAATAGCACAGGATAAAGCAGTAAAACAAACTATTCCGAATGATAATACTGTTGTTTACCCCCAACTGAACCATTTCTTAAGCGCTGAAAAAAACAGGTACCGTTTATTATTCAGCAATAATAACCAATCAGATTACAAATGTTTTATTGAATTGTATAACAACCTCCATCGTGTACATAAAGGCGTAAAAACCAACCCGGTTACTTTTATGAATGGACCGGTTATTTTTTCTGTTACCCCATTTTTTGAAACCACTAAAAACGCAAATACATTTTATCAAAAAAATGCTTACATAAATACAGAGCCTTCCACTGCAACAACTGCATTACAGGTTTTGGGAGTATTGGGTGGCATTGCTGCAGGTGCTTTTAAGCATAGTTATATTGGACAAGATGAAAAAAGAAGATATAATATCGGATCCGGGGCTATAGACGCCTATTTAGAAACCATGTCCCGGCAGCATGACAAATAAAAGATTCAGACTCCATAAAATAGTCGGCTTGTTCTGTTAATTATACAACTCAAAAATTACAGCATCCCTCCAAACACTTTTTTCAACAGATCGGTTGTTCTGGCGGCAAAATTATTTCGAATATTTTTTTCTTCCCTGGCCACCAGGTCAAACAGCGCATTGGTCGCTTTCATGGTAACAAAACCCGACAGATCGGGATTGATCTTTTTAAATACAATGGGCAAACTGTTATATTTATTAACCATATCGCCATAATATTTAGTGGCATTTACTTTGTCCAATGATGCTTTAATAACCGGTAAAAAAGCGGCTGTTAACTGCGCTGTTGTTTTTTCTCTAAAAAAGTGAGTGGCGCTGGTATCGCCATTTCTTACCAGTCCAATAGCATCCTGTATGCTCATAGTTTTTATGGCATTTACAAAAATGGGTTTGGCATAACCGGCAGCATCTTCGGCACCCCGGTTAATTTGCATAATGGCCTTATCTACCATGCTGCCTAATCCAACATCCCTTAAGGTTTTTTCAATTTTAACCGCATCGGCAGGTAATAAAATTTTATAAAAATCATCTTTAAAAAATCCATCTTCTTTATTTAAGCGCAACACGGCACCTGCTAACCCTTGCCCCAGTGCTTCTTTTATGCCTTCCCCTGCCTCGGCTTCTGTAACACCCGTCATTTGCGGCAACTGCTTAATCACATCGCAACCATACAACAGGCTGGAAAATAATAGGGCAATAACAAAATTTTTCATACTCATTCTTTAGTTTAATAAATATATGAAAGTATATGGCAATTCCGGTGCCAGAAACCGTAAATGGACAAATCAGGCGTATGCGGTATATTTGCAGCTAAATTAAAAAGCTGTTAACCAATAGTGATTAGCTTTTAGCAGAACCCCTGCTCTTAACTAATGACTAATGACTAGTGACTAAACTTATGAGCACACAACATTTATCCGAACAGGAAATTATCCGCAGGGAAAAATTAACAGAATTGAATAAACTGGGCATTGATGCCTACCCGGCAGCATTGTATCCGGTTAATACAAATTCTGTTTTCATTAAAGAAAATTATGCACAGCATCCTGCGGATAAAGGCGTCGAGAATAAAGATCAGTTTACAGATGTATGCATTGCAGGCCGCATCATGAGCGTACGGGATATGGGTAAGGCCAATTTTGCCGTGTTACAGGACGCCGTTGGTAAAATACAGTTTTACATTAAGCAGGATGATATTTGCCCCGGTGAAGATAAAACCATGTATCAAACCGTTTGGAAAAAATTAATTGATATCGGTGATATCATTGGTATAAAAGGTTATGTGTTTACCACTAAAACCGGCGAAACGTCTATTCATGTAAGTGAGTTTACCATACTCACAAAATCGTTACGCCCCTTACCCATCGTAAAAGAAAAAGATGGCGAAGCTTTTGATGAAGTTACTGATCCGGAATTTCGCTACCGCCAACGCTATGCCGATCTGATTGTAAACCCTTCGGTAAAAGAAACTTTTATCAAGCGCACCAAAATGGTGAATGCCATTCGTGAGTTTTTAAATGAGCGTGGTGCGTTGGAAGTAGATACACCGGTATTACAAAGTATTCCGGGTGGTGCAGCGGCCAGGCCTTTCAGCACACATCATAATGCATTGGATGTACCCATGTACATGCGTATTGCAAACGAGTTGTATTTAAAAAGATTGATCGTGGGTGGTTTTGAATGGGTGTATGAATTCAGCCGCAACTTTCGCAATGAAGGTATGGACCGTACACACAATCCCGAATTTACGGTTCTTGAATTTTATGTGGCTTACAAAGATTATGAGTGGATGATGGACACCACCGAACAGATGCTGGACAAAGCGGCTATGGCAACTAACGGTACTACTAAAGTGATGGTGGGCGAAAAAGAAATAGATTTTAAAGCACCATACAAAAGAATAACGATGTATGATTCCATTAAGGAGATCACCGGTTTCGACATCAGCGAAATGGATGAAGCAGGCATCAGACATGTTTGTCGGGAGTTAAAAATACATGCCGATGACAAATGGGGTAAGGGAAAACTGATTGATGAAATTTTTGGTGAAAAATGTGAAGGCACTTATATACAGCCCACTTTTATTACAGACTACCCGGTAGAGATGAGTCCGCTTACCAAAAAGCACCGCAGCAAACCCGGACTGGTTGAGCGTTTTGAGCTGATGTGTAATGGCAAGGAAATTGCCAATGCCTACAGTGAGTTGAATGATCCCATTGAACAGCGTGAACGTTTTGAAGAACAAACCAAATTGATGGAACGTGGCGATGATGAAGCCATGTTCATTGATCATGATTTTTTACGGGCACTGGAATATGGTATGCCGCCAACAAGCGGTATTGGTTTTGGAATTGACCGGATTGCGATGCTCTTAACCAACCAGCATTCTATTCAGGATGTGCTGTTCTTTCCAATGATGCGGCCGGAGAAAAATGATGACTAGTTAATTCTGAAGATGCTGGTTGAGCCCTCACCCTCATTCCCTCTCCTTGGGGAGAGGGAATGAGGGTGAGGGTAATAATAAAACTAAATCTTACTTTAGCAGTATGAAGAAAATAATTTTCATACTGCTTTTTTTTTGTGCAACTGAGCTGAATGCACAAAAAAACATAACCTGTTTAATTAAAACAGCACTGGGCACCTTCACGGTTGAATTATATCCTGCCAAAGCACCCATCACAGTTGCCAATTTTTTAAAGTACGTGGATGCGCATTTGTACGACAGCAGTTCCTTCTTTAGATCGGTAACATTAAATAACCAGCCAAAAGATTCTATAAAAATTGAAGTGATACAAGGTGGCGATATTGATTCAGTAAAAGACTTTGCACCCATACCACTTGAAACCACGAAACAAACGGGCATTCTTCATACAAACGGAGCCATCTCAATGGCGAGGGACAAACCGGCAACCGCCACATCCAGTTTTTTTATTTGTATCAATGACCAGCCTTCTCTCGATTATGGCGGCATGAGAAACAAAGACGGTCAGGGCTTTGCTGCATTTGGAAAAGTTATTAAAGGCATGGATGTGGTAAAAAAGATACAGCAGCTTTATCCCGAACAGGGACAATATTTTAAACCGAAACTGACCATTATTTCTATTACCAGAAAATAAATAACATGCATAACATATTACTGGCAGCCTCAGTTTTTTTAGTGCTATCACTCTGCAATAAAAATTTAACTGCACAAAATTTTGTGAGCAACCAACGTCCGGCAAGTGGAAAAGAAAGAATGGCTGCATTTAAAAAACATCAGGCTTTATTAAACACATCGCCGTATAAAAAATTGCAATGGCGCAACGTAGGGCCCGATAATGTAAGCGGCCGTTGCACCGATGTTTGGGGCATATCGGGCAATAAAAATATTTTATATGCCGCTTTTGCAACGGGTGGTTTATGGAAATCGGACGATGCCGGAAAAACCTGGAAGCCTTTAATGGATCAATTTGGTACACAGTCCATTGGCAATATGGCTTTAGCCCCATCCAATCCTGATATTATTTATTTGGGTACCGGCGAAGCAAATATTTTCCGGGCATCATTGCCCGGCATGGGCATGTTTAAATCTATTGATGCCGGTAAAACATGGCAACATATCGGACTGGAGAATACCAGCACCATTGCCAGAGTTGTGGTACATCCTTCAAATCCAGCTATCGTTTATGTGGCAGCCGGCGGAAACGAATGGAGCTACAATACTGATCGTGGCATTTATCAAACCACCGATGGCGGTAAAACATGGAACAAAATTTTAGGCAACGATGATAAGAGCGGTTGTATTGATTTGCGCATGGATCCATCTGACCCCAATACCATTTACGCATCCATGTGGAACCGCATTCGCAAACGCTGGAGTGATCCGGTTCCCGAGGATGGTGATCATATTTACAAAACAACCGATGGCGGCAAAACATGGAAACCTCTTAACAATGGTTTACCCGATACTAAAACAACCGGCAGGATTGGTATTGATATTTCAAGAAGCAATCCCTCGGTTATTTATGCCTTTGTTGATAACCACGATAAAAAAAGAGAACCCAAAGAAGGCGAGTTGGACGGCTATGGCAGACTAAAAGAAATAGTGGTGAAAGGCGTGGAGGTTTACAGAAGTAATGACAAGGGGGAAAGCTGGAAAAAAATGACCGAGAACAATGAATACATGGAAAGATTTTGCGGCACTTATGGCTGGGTGATGGGACAGATCAGGGTAAATCCATTAGATGAAAACTGTTTGTACATTTTAGGATTAGCTATGGCAAAATCTGATGATGCCGGAAAAACCTGGAAACGTTTTCAACCCACAGATACCACCAGCGATTATATTCATGGCGATAATCATGCATTGTGGATAGATCCTGCTGATTCAAATTATATCATCAATGGTGATGATGGCGGCATTGCAGTAACCTATGATGGTGGAAAAAAATGGAAAAATTTTTATAAAGAAATTCCAACTACGCAATTTTATAATGTTACATACGACTCAAGGGTTCCATTCAATATTATTGGTTCAGTTCAGGACGAAGGATCATTAATGGGTAGTATAAAAAATACATTTGGCATAAAAGATACATCGGTATTGCAATGGAAATGGGGGCCGGGCGGCGAAGGGGTTATTCATGCTATTGACCCGGGTGATGCCAATACCATATATACTTCATCATTTTACGGGCGTTTAATAAAAGCTAACCTGGACCTGGTTGATTCTTTACAGGAAAGAAATATAGCTCCTAAAAAAGCTGCTGATGAAGACACACACCGGGGCGAATGGCTGGCTTATACGATGATATCGCCACACAATAGTTTTACGGTTTATCATGGTATGCAATATTTATTTAAGTCGGTAGATAGTGGCCATACCTGGAAAAGGATCAGTCCGGATATGAGTAACAATAACAAACAACGGATGGGCCGAACACCTTATGCCATTAATCACCAGGCCATAACGGCCATTGATGAATCGATTTTTAAAAAAGGATTATTATATGTAGGTACAGATGATGGCAGGGTTTGGATAAGCCAGAACGATGGCGGCAGCTGGACAGAAATAAACAAAGGGCTTCCGGTTAATGCACATGTTTCAAGATTAGTAGCTTCAAAATATAATGAGTCAACGGTGTATGTTACATTAAGTGACAGAAGAGAAGATAATATCAACCCCTACATTTACAGATCAACTGATTTTGGTAAAACATGGGTAGCCATAAACAGTAATTTACCTGCCAGTCCTGTAAATGTTATCAGGGAAGACCCTTGGAAGAAAAACATTTTGTATTGCGGAACGGATATGGGTGTGTATCAAACGACTGATGGCGGAAAAAAATGGACAGCTTTAAACAATAATCTTCCGGCATCTGTTTCTGTTCAGGATCTTTTTATACATCCTAAAACAAACCAATTGGTGGTGGCAACTTATGGCCGGGGTATTTATGTGCTGGATGATATAGCCTTATTGCAAAAATAATTGAAACTAACATGTATATTCGATAAGGTTTAACGGACCGAAATTTTATCCTTTGCTGAAAATTATATTGTAAACCAAAAAAAATGGTTATACTTTTTCGTCTTTAAAAGTCAATTAATATGAAAATTTTATTCCCGACAAGACTTGCTAAAATATTTTTTGCTTTAATCATGGGCTTTTTTGGTGTCATGCATTTTATGAATGCCGATATGATGAGTGCTATGGTTCCCGAATATATACCAGGAGATGGCAAAATGTGGATATACCTAACAGGAGCTGCTTTAATAGCTGCAGCCATCGCTATTCTTATTAATAAATTTAAAACCCGGGCTTGTTATTTACTGGCATTAATGCTGCTTATTTTTGTTTTTACCATACACTTACAACCGGCTATGGAAGGTAATCCGGGGCAGCTTTTAAAAGATTCTGCACTTGCTATGGCTGCCCTCATTATTGGTAATGGAGCTTCAAAATAAGACTTTTAAAAAAAGCAAAATACCCTGGTAACTACTGTACGTTTTTTATTCCTCTTTATTTTTTTAATGCCTAAACAAAGAGATCTTTATACAATTGAGCCCCGGGCACAACCGAATATTTTTCAAGATCTGTAATACCTTCTGCCGCAAGTACCAACTCATCAATGAAAGTATTTCCTGTACAGCTTGTTGAAGGTTTTGACAAAATATAGTAAGCCGCATCTGCAATGATATCAACTGTACGGCTCATATTCATGAGCATAGCACCTCCCAATAAATTATTTACAGCTGCCGTGGCAATGGTGGTACGTGGCCAAAGTGTATTGGCGGCTACATTGTATTTTTTTAATTCGGCCGATAAGCCAAGGGCGATCATCGTCATATCGTATTTACTGATGGTATAAGCCAGGTGGTTTTCAAACCACTTTAAATCCATATTGATGGGTGGAGATAAATTTAAGATATGTGCATTGGTTCCTTTTTTAAGATGTGGAATACAGGCCCTGCTCATCATAAAAGTACCCCGAACATTAATGTCGTACATCAAATCAAAACGCTTGGGTTCTGTTTGTTCGGTTGGTGTTAAGTTGATAGCCGATGCATTGTTGATTAAAATATCAATGCCGCCGAATTTTTCAACGGTCTTTTCAACCACTTGTTGTATCTGATCTTCAAAACGGATATCACATTGAATGGCCAGCGCCTTTCCACCTGCAGCTTCCATCTCTGCAGCAGCCGAAAAAATGGTACCCCCCAGTTTTGGATTTTCTTCCACACTTTTAGAGGCGATGACAATATTAGCGCCTTCCTTTGCCAATCTTAATCCAATTGCTTTTCCTATACCACGTGATGCACCGGTGATGATGACTGTTTTGTTTTGAAATGACATTGTTTTTATTTTAAATTAATAATGTGATCATTTATTTCCATTCCGCCATTTTTGGAGTATACCCTTTTACATAAAAACTGTAATTACTAAGTCGGTTTCCGGTACGGCTGCTGAAACGTTTTGTGTAAATAGCTACCGTACCGCCAAACCCGTCAAGGCCCAATCTTGAACCCGGGCTATAAATTTTTATCATTTCAATATCCTGCACACTAATGGCGTAGGGTGAAAAATCTGTTTCCGCAAATTCATCAACATAAATATTAACCTTTTCTTTTCTCCAGTATAAAACCGGCCGGCCGGTTTCTACATCATTTGCCATTAACAGTCCTGCCATATTTGCGGTGAGGTAACTGTAAATGTCTGAATAGTTTTTCAGCTCATCATTTTCATAAAAATCGATGGTCTTTGCATTATCTGAAGCAAAGAGTCCGCTCACATTCTCTTTTTCGTATTTTTCTCTTTGCTTTTTTAGTTTGGATTTTACAACCACTTCCTTAAGCAGTTGTTTATCCTTTTTATCAGACAGTGAAAAAACATAGGACCCGGCAACAGTATCTTCCGTTATCTGATCTGTTTCGTTTAACCCAACCGTTACAAATTCAGTTGCTGTTGATGCCGGAATAAATGCAGAATCCACAGGTGTTTCAATAGCAATCTTTAATTTATTTTCTTTGCTTTTTTGTGACGGTGAAAACCCAAAATATACCGAATCTGTATAAAACAGGTTGTCAATTTTAAAAAAACCACCGGGTTCTAATTCAGCCCCGTCAATGATCGGTGCTTTATTTTTTGTAGTGGCGATAAAATTGATGTCCTTATCTTCTGCTTTGGCATTTAGTACCTGCCCGCTAATGCTCAGAAACCTGTTTTGCAATAAAAAATTAAAGGCATACAAACCGTTTGGTATGCTGTCATTTATTTTTAATGCCAATTTATACCGGCCTCTTAAAAAAGGATACCGGAATTTCCAGCGCTGCCCGGTTTTTATATTGTCAATCCAAAGATGAAGTGATTGTGCCGGCTGATTTCGGCTATAAGGTTCTGTATAAATTTCAATGTCTATACTGTCGCCTTGCATCAAATGTTGCCGGTTAACAATAACAACCAATGTATCTGAAACAGTAGCTTTTACTTGCCATGAAATACATACAAAAACAAAGATTGAAATTATTTTTGCAGGAGCCATTTTATTTTTTCAGAATAATTAAAAAATTAATACCCGCCGCTTTTAGCGCTTAATTCAAACTCACTTCATATGTTTTATCCACATTAAGCAGTTTCGAAATCAGGCAATTTGCTTTTACATCTTCCATACATTCATCAAATTTTGCATTGTCAATGCCGGGTACAGCTGCTTTTATTATTAAATGCATATTGGTAATATTTCCGCCTTCAAGTGTAAGCGTGCTGTTTACATCAATTGTATCAGCTGTAAATCCGGCTGCATTTAAAACAAAACTTAATTTCATGGCAAAACATCCTGATAGAGCAGCGGCTACCAGCTCTTCGGGGTTGGTACCAATGCCATCAGCAAAACGTGAACTGAAATTGTACTGCGTTTTATTTAATGTGGTGCTTTGTGTTGTTAGATGGCCAGTGCCTTCTTTACCGGTACCGTTCCAAACGGCTGTTGCGTTACGTTTCATTTTTTTTATTTTATTTGTTTAGTAATTTTAGATTCATCAAAACCCACTATCAGATTTTTATTCGCAGCTGGTAGCACACTGCTGCTGTCCTGCAGATCAATCTCAATAACAGGCCTTTTAATCAAACTGTTATTGGCCAGCATTTGGTTTATGGCTGCCGATTGATTGATCACTTGCTTTTGAGCCTGTACACTCAAAGCCCGCCAGGTAGTGCTTCTTTTATTTAAGATGGTTTCCCAACCTTTATTATTACACCATGCTTCCAGTTTTTGTTTACTTATACCCGTCTTCTTATAATCATGAAAAGTAAAAGCTATATTATTATTTTTCAGCCACGCCATCGCTTTTTTCGTTGAATCACAATTTGGAATGCCATATACCATTATCTCTGCCATATTAAAAATCTGGTAATACCGGTTTTGTTTTCATGATGTTTTCAATCTTCTCTAACACATCGGGCGTTAACCTGGACACCACATCCAATGCTTTTAAATTATCCAGCAACTGTGCTTTTTTTGTAGCCCCCAAAATGGCTGTGGTTACATGCGGATTTTTAATACACCAGGCAATGCTTAATGATGCCGTGCTTACTCCCAGTTTAGTGGCCAGTTCAGTTAATTTTTTAACCTTCTTTACTTTATCATCCATCACCCATCTTTCTTTTAACCAATCAAAACCTTCCAGTGCAAAGCGGCTGCCTTTGGGTATGCCATCATTGTACTTTCCCGATAAAAGGCCTGATGCCAAAGGACTCCAGATGGTAGTACCCAGTCCAACATTTTTATAAATCTCTAAAAAATCTTTTTCAATTTTATCGCGTTCAAATAAATTGTATTGCGGTTGTTCCATCGTAGGACCGATCAATCTTAATTTTTCAGCCACCCGATGTGCTTCCATAATTTCTACTCCGCTCCATTCACTGGTACCCCAATACATGATCTTGCCCTGCTGAATAAGATGATTCATGGCCCAAACAGTTTCTTCAATGGGCGTCCCTTTATCCGGACGGTGACAAAAGTACAGATCCAGATAATCAACCTGCAATCTCTGCAAAGCTTCATCACAGGCTTCCAGTAAATGTTTACGGCTGCAACCGGTTTGATTAGGCTTATTTGCTGTACCACGCCAACCCCAAAACGCTTTAGACGAAACCGTATAAGACGTGCGATCCCATTTTTTCTTTTTCAATACACGGCCCATCATTTTTTCACTTTCGCCCAATGCATACACTTCGGCATTATCAAAAAAATTGATACCCTTATCATAGGCTATGCCCATGAGTTCATCGGCAACCTTATCGTTGATCTGTTTACTAAAGCTAACCCAGCTCCCAAATGACAATACACTTAACTGTAAACCCGATTTTCCTAAACGACGATATTCCATAATTGATGTTTACTTTTTGTACTGAGATAAAGATACCACTTCAAACAATGACTGTTTTAATATAATTTCATTCCGGCAAATCACCTTCCGAAAATGAATAACAAATTTAATGGTTGATTTGTTCTCCCTTAATCAATCGGCAGGGAACTGCGAATTTGGAATATTAATTGTTCCTACAGGATTAATAATATGCCACGCTTTAAAATCCTGGCTGGCATCCATGCCAATGCCATCAATGATCTGCATTTTACGCCGGATCCGAACGGGCTTATCTGTGAAAAATTCAGCACCCTTCCTGTTCCTGTCCCACCACAATTCATTACAATACAAAGTATCACCCAAAACATTAATCACTTTCACACTGTCCTTTAAAAACACCCTGCTTTCCAACTCAAAATATTTTCCATATAACGCATCCAGCCTGCTGTCAACAGCTCCGGTTTCATTAAAAAAATCAACATGTAATGTTTTGGGAAACTCAACATATGGGTTTATGTCCTGCACCCTTAGCATGAGTGGCGACAGCAGCTTCGCCTTAGCCTTGCCGCCCAATGTATAATTAATATCGGCATTTTTTATTTCTTCAACAGCCAGGCTTTTACTGTTATAGGCATTAATTTCTTTTTCGCTGTTACCACAGGAAGTGATAAGCAACAATAAAAAAAGGGACTTGATTATTGAAACAGAAAATGTTTTTTTATTAATGTACGGGTGTTTGGTAATAGACCGTAAATGCAGTGATATGCTTTGCAACTGTACTGCCATGACAAATTATTAATAACGCCTTAAACTCGTTTAATTATATTTAGGCTTTTGAAACCAGCGGGCATTAAGTGATACACCGATACTAAAGCGCACTACATTTTCACGAACGTTGGTTTGTTTGTTTCCCCTGTTACCAAATTCCAAAGCGGTATTTAAAACCACAAATTCGCCGGTATAGCTGATCCGCTTTAAAGTAGTTAAGGGCAATCCGGCGCCAATGGTAAATCCGTATTCGGGTCTGTTTTTATTGATCTTAATATAATCTGAACCGTAATATAGGCCGGCCCTGTATTTTACAAAGTTGAAATATTTTTTAACCGGTGAATTTTCCTTAGCCGGATAATATTGTGTTCCTGCTCTGAAGCTCCAGTTATTTTGCAGCTGATCTGCCTGTCCATAAAAACGATAACTGTTCCAGTTTCCATATTCAAAATCGGCACCAATTAACCAATGATCATCCTGGTAAGTAGCGCCCACGCCAACCATGGCCGGAATAGAAATAGTGCCCTTCACATTGTCTTCATACACACTGTCCAGCCTGATATAGCCGCCGTTTTGATCGGGGAAGATAATTTCACGAACAACATCTTTTTTGGCCTTCAAATTCTGCTTGATATTACCATAAACACCAAGTCTTAAATTTTTTGTTATCCGCTGCTTTTCATCTTTGGCAAGTGCCAGGTCATACTGTATTCCGCCACTTACAAAAATACCGCCAAAGGTGGTTTTAGTTTCAGAATTGGATGCATAATAAAAAGTACTGTCATTAATAAAATTAAGTTTGGTACTAAAATCTTTACTGCCAAACATATAACCGGCATTGATACCAAAGTTGAAATTTTTATATTTCAGAGCGGTTCCTAAAAAAGCCTGGTTAATGCCGCCTGATCCTTCATAGAGTGTGTTTAAACTGTCTATGCCGCTAAGTCTTTCATTTTTTTCGATCTTATAATTTATACTGGTAATGGGTTTTATTCCAAAACTCATCGCCCAAAACAAGCCCTTTTTAAGCATTTTTGGAGTGGTTAATGGAAAAGCCAGTTGCAGGTATGACACATAGGTATTTGCTGAAGTGAATTTTTTTGCAGGACTGGTACTTTTTAAAATGCGGTAATCAATATCGGCACCCACGTCTAATATGGTATTGCTGATTAATGTAAGAGAGGCAGGATTTGTAAAATTGATGCTCCTGTTATCGGCGATGCCGGCAGCAATACCACCCATACCCCTGGATAAAATATTTTTATTGGGTGTAAGATCACCCATACCATATCTTGAATAAGGAGAATTTTCCTGTGCCGATGCACTCATTTGCAAGCCACAAGCCACAAAAAGTACCATTAAAATTTTAGCCATTGTTAGTTTCACTGAGTGCATATAATCCTTTAAATAAGAAATAAGGGTCGGCAAATATCTTGTTTTTAAGTTGACCGGCAAAATAGCTTGTATCGCCCCCGGTTAAAACCGCGTTAAAGTTGCTGTATTTATGGGCATAAGCATCAATAAAACCGTCTATTTCATAGGTCATTCCGGCAATTACACCACTTTGCAAATTTGTTTGGGTATCATAGCCAATTAGCGGAAAATTCCAGTCTTTTTGTACCAAAGGGAGTTTTGCCGTAAAAACCTGCATGGCTTTGAAGCGCATTTCCATTCCCGGCGAAATGCTGCCGCCAATAAATTCGTTATACTGGTTTATGAAATTATAGGTGATACAGCTGCCTAAGGCTATCACCAGATTGTTTTTCCCGGGATAAAAATGCACCGCTGAAGCAGACAGCGCTAATCTATCGGCTCCAATTGTTTCGGGCTTACCCACCGGTGTAGTAAAATTAGCTTTGGTAAGGTGACCGAGTTTGTGAAATTTAGTATGGGCCTTAAGCAGGTCTTCGATGTTGGGATTGTGTTCAATAACTGATGATAAAATTGTTTTTTGCGGTTTTATTTCTGCAATTAATTCTTCAATCGTAACTAATTCATCATTGGGCAAAATTATTTCAGCCGTAAAATTTTCATTTTCAAAAACAGCCGCTTTTAAACGGGTGTTCCCAAAATCGAAGCAGATGGTTTTTGTCATATAAGGTAGTTTAGGGAAGTTTAGGTGGTTTAGGAAGGTTTAGATGGTTTAGGAAGGTTTAGGTGGTTTAGATGGTTTAGGTGGTTTAGATGGTTTAGGTGGTTTAGGAAGGTTTAGGTGGTTTAGGTGGTTTAGGATGGTTTAGATGGTTTAGTTAGAATGATCAAAACTAAACTTCCCTCAACTTTCTAAACTTTCTAAACTTCCCTAAACTTCCCTCAACTTTCTAAACTTTCTAAACTTCCCTCAACTTTCTAAACTTCCCTAAACTTCCCTAAACTTTCTAAACTTTTTTCTAAACTTCCTAAACTTTTTTCCTTAATTCAATCCTTTCAAATTCTTAAAATGCCCGTTTAGTTTTATTTTTTCTTTAAGCACGTCCATCTCAGTGAGCATGGGTAATACTTTTGCAAGATGCCGCTTTAAATATGCCTGTCTTTGCAATTCGTTCATCAGCTCCAGTAGTTCCAATTCTTCATGTAACGATAAGCCGGCGTGATGTGCCAGATCATAACTCCATAAGGCGTCATCAGGTTTCCCGAAGTCTTTGTTAACTTTTAGTAATGCATGTAATGCCCTTACCCCTTCAATAATGGCCGGCATTAATTGCCGCTTACCCTTTTGGTGATTAACCGGGTAATGTACAATCGCACCGCTGTATGATTTATCAGGTAATGTTTTTATCATTTCCAGCATCCTGAAAATATTTAACCCTTCGGTTTTAATATCCATTTTTCCATCTTCATATACCTGACTTATTTCAATGATCTGTACCAGGGTACCTATTTCACTTAGCTTTTCATCAATGACTACCGGTATGCCAAAAGGTTTTTTGCTTTCAAAACAATCCTTAATAAGTTGCTTATACCGGGGTTCAAAGATATGCAGGTTAAGTGACTCACCGGGGTAAACAACAATACCAAGTGGGAATATGGGGATGAAGTTGGTCATTTATACATCAAATATAATTCAACACAAACAAACAAGTTATTTGAGAAAAAAAACCCTGTTTTAAGGTTATTTCAATAACCGATTTTTTGGGTTTACCAAGTCGGTTAAATGGTATAACTTTAAAGTATCTATTTTATTTAGATTAAGATTTTTGGATGACTATGATATAACCATGTCTTTATTATGTTACTAAAGCTAATGTTATGTACCAGAAATTATTACTAACTGTAATTATAGTTTTTGTCTGGAATGTTACCCACGAACTTGCTCATTTACAAAAATTAAAATCAGCAGCGCCTGCATTTAATTTTGCAAAATCAAATCAGCCGAACAACCAAAACACAACAACCACTACCCCGTTTTGGGAAACCAATAAAAAAAATGAGGCTGTTGATACGGCTGCCTTAAAACAAAGTAACTGGTATGCAACGGTAGTAAAAAATATTGAAACCAACGAATACGAAATAAGCAAAGATAACAAGACTGGAAATTACGTTGCTCCCAACCGGCAACAGCAATTAAAAACTTCTTTTACTTACAATAGTTTTACACTGCAACCCCGTAATGAAGACCAGGACTGGACCTTAAGAATGCAGCTCGCCGGTATTTATGCCGGCAATGCCCTGATCGCTAAACCAAACGAGAAAGATTTATCGCAATCAATCTCCAACAAAATTGTTTTCAGCAATAC
>CANKNL010000036.1 GCA_947483345.1 Chitinophagaceae bacterium
AGAAATGATTCTATTGTTTGTTTTAATAACAGCCGATCCTGCGCCCAAATCGGTGACCTCAATAACAGTTGAATTATTCAGTAACGCTTTCCTTTTTTGTTCTATAAGCGAAAAACAGGGATACGCTGTTTTATCGTTTAATACTTTTTTTACAAAATCAAATATAAAGGGAGAATGAATACCATGGCCTTTTCCGTTGGAAGCAGTGAGGTAGTAATGCAGGTATTTTTTGGCTAATTGGAAACGGGTATACAATTATGAGTTATGAATTATGAGTTATGAATTATGAATTGTTAATCCTTTGCCAGATTTGAAATGAATAGGCAAACGCATGTTTTTCATCGGCCAAAAAATCCTGGTTTGAGGTTAACTGCCATGTCGCTTCATCTATTACCGGAAAAAATGTGTCGCCTTCAATAGCTGCATGCACACGGGTTAAGTATATTTCATCAGCCATGTTCATAGCCTGATTGTATATTTCGCCTCCGCCAATGATAAATATTTTTTTACAATTTGTATCCGCTGCTTTTATCAAGGCATCATTCAAATCCATTGCCATAATTACGCCATCGGCATGCCAGCTTGTTTGTCTTGAAATAACAATATTGATCCTGCCGGGTAGAGGCTTATTGACTGCCTCAAATGTTTTACGGCCCATGATAACCGGCAGACCCCAAGTTGTATTTTTAAAAAATTTTAAATCATTGGGTAAATGCCAGAGTAACTGATTGTTTTTACCAATTGAATTATTTTCAGAAGCGGCAACTATTAGTGAGACCATATTGAAAGTTAATAGTAAAAAATCAAAAGTAAAAATAAGGCACTAAAGTCCGCTGGCAACTTTTGATTTTTTAATTTTTAATTTTTAATTAAATAGCCACCGGTGCTTTAATGGCAGGGTGCGATTCGTAATTCAGTAACTCAAAATCCTCAAACTTAAAATTAAAAATATCTTTTACCGCTGTATTGATCTTCATTTGAGGCAACAGAAACGGCGTTCTGGATAATTGCAGATCAGCCTGTTCAAAATGATTGTTGTACAAATGTACATCCCCAAATGAATGTACAAATTCACCTGGTTCCATATCGCAAACCTGTGCAATCATCATGGTTAATAACGCATAAGAAGCGATATTGAATGGCACACCCAAAAATACATCTGCCGAACGCTGGTATAATTGACAGGAGAGGCTGCCTTTAACTCCCCTCTCCTTTTGGAGAGAAGTTGGGGGTGAGGTGTAAAATTGAAATAAACAATGACAGGGCATCAATTTCATCTTGGGTAAATCAGAAACATTCCAGGCGCTGATGATCATACGCCTGCTGTCGGGATTTGTTTTTAACTGATGAATAAGATCCTTTACCTGGTCCACTTCAATACCATCAGCCCCAGCCCAACTGCGCCATTGTTTGCCATATACCGGACCCAGGTCTCCATTGTCATCGGCCCATTCGTCCCATATTTTTACATTGTGTTCCTTTAAATAACCAATATTGGTATCGCCCTGCAAAAACCAAAGTAGTTCGTAAATGATGCTTTTTAGATGACATTTTTTAGTGGTCACCAACGGAAACCCATCCGCAAGGTTAAAGCGCATCTGGTAGCCAAAAACACTACGTGTTCCGGTTCCGGTACGGTCGCTTTTGTCGGCACCGGTTTCAATAATATGTTTAACAAGGTCTAAATATTGCTGCATGGCTGCAAATTAAGTCAAAAGTCAAAAGGCAAAAGGCAAAAGTTATCAAGAGCCCGTTAATTCAAAATTTCCCAAAACCACAAATCGTTAACAACAAACCCTAAACCGTTCTTTGTATCTTTGCTGTGTAACAAAAAAATATACCATTCTTCAAAGTTTGAGGTGCAAAAGCCCCTCTCCTTTTGGAGAGGGGTTGGGGTAGGTTATGAGCAAGAAAGGAAAAGTTTTAATGGCCATGAGTGGCGGTATTGATAGTACTGTAGCTGCTTTAATGCTTCATAAACAAGGATATGAAGTAGTAGGCATCACTATGAAAACCTGGGATTATGCCAGCAGCGTAGGCACCACGGGTAAAAAAGAAACCGGTTGCTGTAACCTCGATAGTTTTAATGATGCCCGGCAGGCAGCCGTACAGCACGGTTTTCCACATTTTATTTTAGATATCAGGGAAGAGTTTGGAGATTTTGTGATCGAAAATTTTGTTGATGAATATATTGCCGGCCGTACACCCAATCCCTGCGTTATGTGCAACACGCATATCAAGTGGCGGGCATTGATGAAAAGAGCCGATGCCATGAATTGTGAATTTATCTCAACAGGCCATTATGCCCAGGTGCATCAACATACAAACGGCCGGTATTTTATACGCAAGGGTATTGATGATACAAAAGATCAAAGCTATGCCCTATGGGGATTACAGCAGGATCTGCTGAGCCGTACTATTTTACCTTTGGGTACATTTCTTAAAAAAGATATCCGCCAGATGGCACATGATTTTGGCTACCCCGAACTGGCGAAAAAAAATGAGAGCTATGAAATTTGCTTTGTACCTGATAATGATTATCGCGGGTTTTTAAAAAGGAAAGTACCAGGACTTGAGGAACGTGTTAATGGCGGCAACTTTATTGATAAAAACGGGAAAATTCTGGGCCTCCACAAAGGTTATCCATTTTATACCATTGGACAAAGAAAAGGCCTGGATATCGCTCTGGGTAAACCGGCATTTGTAACCGAAATAATACCCGAAACAAATACCGTTGTACTTGGCGAAGAGCAAGATCTTAACCAAAATGAGATGGCCGTTTCCATGCTTAATTGGCTAAAATATGAAGGCCATTCAGATGGGATGGAAGTAGTAACCAAGATCAGATATAAAGATAAAGGTGCATTAAGTAACCTGTATACATACGAAAAAGGTATAAATGTGCGTTTTTATGAAGATGTAAAAGGCGTTGCCCCAGGACAGAGTGCCGTTTTTTATGAAGGAGATGATGTTATTGGCGGGGGAATCATTCAACGTTCCGGGCAGCCTTTTGGTTTATAATTGTATCTATATTTGTATTATATTTTAACTTATGAGAAAATTATTTTTTTTATTACTCATTACGTCTTCAGTCATTTTTAATGCCTGTAAAAAAACGACCGATGTCATCGACACGGCAACGGTTAAAGAATATTACCCTTTACTGGTAGGTAAATACATTTCTTATGATTTGGATTCTACTATTTTTATCAATTTTGGAACAAAAGATACCGTTATCAAATACCAGGTTAAACATCAGATCGATGCTTTAATTACTGATAATATAGGAAGACCGGCATATCGTATAACACGATATATACGCAAAACTGCAGCTAATTCATGGGTGCCTGATAATACCTTTATGGCCGTTCCAACCGACTTTGCTATTGAGTTTATAGAAAATAATATGCGCTTTTTAAAATTAAAAGGACCGATCAGAAATAGCATTAACTGGAAGGGCAACTCGTATATTGATACGTACTCCTTAAACTCTGTTGTTAAATACTTAGACAACTGGGATTATACTTACGACAGTGTGAATGTAAAACAAACTTGGGGTGGCTTTACACTCGACAGCACGCTTAAAGTATCACAGCGTGATGAAATTATTGGCAATCCTGCCGACCCCAATTCTTACAGCGAAATAAATTTTGGTGCCGAAAAATATGCGAAAGGTCTTGGACTTATTTATCACCATTTTTTACATATAGAATATCAACCCCCCACACCAGGCCGCAGTGGCTACAGGCTTGGTTATGGCGTAAAGATGACGATGATTGACCACAATTAATACGCCCAATACTGAGCTGTTTGTTGCACTTCAATCTGGCTCAAAATAATACCTGTAATACTAATAACACGCTTCAAAATAATATGTGTACGCCTTGTTGTTTATAGTTGAATGGCTCACCTCTTCCTGCTAAAAACAATAAAATCTGTTTGAGGAATTTTATCTGCACCCAATTGCCTTAACAGGGTAACCAATTGACCGCGGTGATAGCTACCATGATTGAAAAGATGCATGATGACTTCGCTAACAGGTTGCTTAAATTCTTCTTTTTTGGTATTTCTATAGGCAAACACATGCTCCAGTTGGGTATTAGTTGCAGCCCGTATCCAATCGGCCCATAGCTGACTTTGTTTTGCCAGATGTAAAGTTAATTCAGGAAAACTGCCAGCGAATTTTTCACTTTGAAGATCCAGATGCTCAACCAGTTTTAACCGCTGCCACCAGGCTTCTTCGGCCAGCCACATATGTTGCAGCGTTTTATAAACCGACGAAAAACTACTGGCTATTTCTCTGTTAATTTCTTCATCACTTAACTTATTAATCCTGTCAAGTAATTGTTTAGTTGCCCAAATATTATAATCGGCGTATTGTTGCAACAGTTCTTTCATTATTATTTTTTTACTTTTGATAACTGATAACAAAGTTACCGATTGATTAACCACAAACTTTAAACCTTAAATTTTCCATATGCCAAATAAAAAAATTCCTTTTAGCGGCTTTAGTTCTGTTGCTATTCACAGTGGGCATGACAAGGATCCCAATTATGCACACCTAACACCCATTTATGCCAGCAGTACGTATGTATTTGACGAGGCTGAGCAGGGTATGCGAAGATTCACCGGCGAAGAGAAAGGGTATATCTATGGCCGCTGGGGAAATCCCACCATCACCGAAGCTGAAGAAAAAATTGCCGCACTGGAAAGTTATGGCATTGCAGATAAGCATGGAAATGCTATTGAATTAAAAGCCATTTTACATGCCAGTGGTATGGCGGCAATAAGTACAATGCTGATAGGTACTTTAAAAGCCGGGGATAAAATTTTATCCCATTATTCTTTATATGGCGGCACTCAACAATTACTTGAAACAGTTTTACCCCCCCTTGGGATTGAAGTGATCATTGTTGATTTGAGAGATCTAAATGCCGCAGCCAATGCGCTACAAGCCGATGATAAAATAAAAATGCTGTACCTGGAAACACCCGCCAATCCTACCATACAGTGTGTTGATATAGATGAGTTAACCATATTAGCAAAAGCTTATAACTTAATTGTGGCGGTGGATAATACATTTGCCACACCCTATTTACAACAACCCTTTCAATTTGGTGTTGACTATATCATTCACAGTACTACCAAATTTTTAAACGGCCATGGTACAGCTATTGGCGGCGTATTAATTGGCAAAGATGTGGCACACATGAATGGACACATGACTAAACTGCATCGCCTGCTTGGTGGTAACAGTAATCCCTTTGATGCCTATTTACTTACGCAGGGGATGAAAACCCTGGAAGTACGCATGGAGCGTCATTGTCACAATGCCATGGAAATTGCCGGTTTTTTAGAACAACATCGGGCTATAAAAAAAGTGAATTATTTAGGTCTTCCATCACACCCTGATTTCAATACCGCAGCAAAACAAATGAAGCATCCCGGAGCCATGTTAAGTTTTGAAATGGCAGGCGGACTTGATGCAGCAAAAAAATTCATAGACAAATTACAGATGTGCATCCGTGCTGTTTCATTAGGCACATGCGATACTTTATTGTGTCACCCTGCTAGTATGACGCATTTCAGCGTGCCGAAAGAAAAAAGGGAGCAGTATGGCATTACAGACGGCTTGATACGCATGAGCGTGGGAATAGAAAATGTGCAGGATATTATTATGGACCTGGACAGCAGCCTGAGCCCCTCCTAAATCCTCCCCCAAGGGGAGGTCTTTGAAAGAGAATAATAATTTAATGAATCTATATTTATGCAAGAGACTAATTCTACGAACCCAGAACAGAGTTTAAATTCATTAGAGTCTTTGAAAGCCTCCCCCTTCGGGGGTTCTCTGCAAGAGAACGAACGAAGTTCATTGGAGGGGGCCATAATCAGAAGAGCAGTTAAGGAAGATTGCAAAAGAATGATGGAACTCATTGAGGAATTAGCGGTGTACGAAAAAGAGCCGGATGCCGTAACGGTAAGCCTTGATCATTTTATTGAAAGCGGATTTGGAGAAAACCCGGTGTGGCAGGCATTTGTAGCTACCTCACCCCTTCCCTCTCCAAAAGGAGAGGGTGATGCGGAGAACGAAGCGAAGTGTGAGGTTGTAGGCTTTGCTCTTTGCTATATCCGTTACAGCACCTGGAAAGGTCAGCGACTTTACCTGGAAGACCTGTTGGTAACAGAAAAAATGCGGGGCAAAGGAATTGGCAAACTGCTTTTTGATACTTTGATTGAAGAATGCAAAACAAAAAAATACAGCGGCATGGCCTGGCAGGTACTGGATTGGAATGAACCGGCTTTGAATTTTTATAAAAAATATGCCGGCGTTAGTATTGATAGCAGCTGGTTGAACTGTAGCCTCAATTTTTGATACCCCTGCTAAATATTTAATAAGATTCAACCAATTTAATTTTGCAGTAAATTTCAGCAATGAAAAATTATTTATTTCTCTTTTCTTTTTGTTTATCTGCTATTTACATGAATTCATGTAATAAAAACAATACCCTATTGCCGCCGGCAACTTTATCAACAGATGAGTTTATCAAATACAATATTAATGGTACCAATTACAGTTTTGTAACACCAGCCGACACTGTATTTTCAGCCAACGTACTAAATAATCCGCAACCACCGCCTACAACGTTGGTTTATGCTAACAGAATTCCAAACTCAACCGTTGATTATGCCAATATACAGTTTGAAAGAACCGGTGTCATACCGGGCAGTACGCCCCTGCTTTCATTCTTTGCTTCGCAACAAACCGGATTTTACCCAATTGTTACAACATCGGCCAGCCCTATACGGATCACAATAACCGAATATGGTCATCTAGGCGAATATATTGCCGGCCATTTTTCGGGTTTAATGATTGGTCCTTTACCAAACAACAACCAGTACAATATAAACGTCAGTTTCAGAGTTAAAAGAAAAATTTAGCCAGGAATTTGAATTCAATTCTTTTTAATTCCTTTTAAACTACGCCCTGTTTTCGTAAATTCGCGGCTCATAAAGCCCAATAGGGATTTACTGTACAAGAGTGATTAATTTTTACTCTTTTACTAAAAGAATAAAAATTAACAAACAGCCGTTGCCAATGATGCTTAAAAGCCTTACTGAGGCCTGGCTAAAAAAATAAATATGATGGGTGAAAAAATAACAATGGGTGCAGATGGGAAACTTCAAGTTCCCAACCACCCCAGCATTCCTTTTATTGAAGGCGATGGTATTGGCCCCGATATTTGGCGGGCAGCGGTAAGGGTAGTAGATGCGGCAGTAGAAAAAGCCTATAGCGGCGGAAAAAAAATTGAGTGGTTAAAAGTATTGGCCGGACAGGAAGCCTATGACAAAACCGGCGAGTGGATGCCCGAAGCAACCATGACAGCTTTTAAAGCCTATTTGATTTCAATTAAGGGCCCATTAACAACACCTGTTGGTGGTGGTATACGATCTTTAAATGTAGCATTAAGGCAGGAACTTGATTTGTATGTTTGTCTGCGCCCGATAAAATATTTCGAAGGCGTACCCTCTCCCATGTGGCATCCCGAAAATGTTAATATGACCATCTTCAGAGAAAATACCGAAGATATTTATGCTGGTATAGAATTTATGACTGGTACAGCAGAAGCCACAAAATTATTGAATTTTTTAGTTGACGAATTAGGTGTGAAGGCATTCCGTTTTCCGGAAACAACATCGCTGGGCGTTAAACCGGTGAGCAAAGAAGGTAGTGAAAGACTGATACGCTCAGCCATTGAATATGCCATTGAGCATCACCTGCCAAGTGTAACAATTGTGCATAAAGGGAATATCATGAAGTTTACCGAAGGTGCATTTAAAAACTGGGGATACGAGTTAGCTGAAAGGGAATTTGGGGACAAAGTATACACCTGGAACCAATGGGAAAGAACCAAAATAGCGAGCGGCGAAGTGGTTGCCAATGAAGAAATGAAAGTGGCCGCTATTGGCCGCAGGATCATTATAAAAGATGCCATTGCAGATAATTTTTTACAGCAAGCCCTGCTGGCCCCACAGGATTATTCGGTAATAGCTACCTTGAATTTAAATGGAGATTATATCAGCGATGCGCTGGCTGCACAGGTTGGTGGCATTGGTATTGCGCCTGGTGCCAATATTAATTACTTAACCGGTCATGCTGTATTTGAAGCCACACATGGTACAGCACCACGTTTTGCAAATACAGACAGTATGAATCCTTCATCCATTTTATTAAGTGCTGTGATGATGCTGGAATATATGGGTTGGAGAGATGCAGCAGAATTAATTACACATGCCGTTGGTAAAACGATCCGCAGCAAAAAAGTGACAATTGATTTTCATAATTTAATGGAACATGCAACACTGCTGAAGACGAGTGAGTTTGGGGATGAGATTATTAGGAACCTTTGATTGGGGATCCGGTATCCAGTATCCGTTTCATAACGTACATTTGCAGAAAATTTAAAAATCCTATCGCATTATGAGCAAAATAAAAGTAGCAAACCCCGTAGTAGAACTGGACGGTGATGAAATGACCCGTATCATCTGGAAATTTATTAAAGATAAACTGATACTTCCTTACCTGGAAGTTCCCATTCAATATTATGACCTAGGCATGGAATACCGTGATGAAACCAACGACCAGGTTACCATTGATGCGGCCAATGCCATTAAAGCCTGTGGCGTGGGTATCAAATGTGCTACCATTACACCTGATGAAGACCGTGTGAAAGAATTTAAGTTGAAACAAATGTGGAAATCGCCAAACGGAACCATCCGTAACATTTTAGATGGCACTGTTTTTCGTGAACCCATTGTCATGCAAAATGTTCCCAGATTGGTGACCAATTGGACAGCACCCATCATTGTTGGCCGTCATGCTTTTGGCGATCAGTACAGGGCTACCGATACGGTGATAAAAGGTAAGGGAAAATTAACCATGACCTTTACACCAGAAGACGGTGGAGCAGCACAGGTTTTTGAAGTTTACAATTACAAAGGTGATGGTGTGGCCATGGCGATGTACAATACCGATGAAAGTATTTATGGTTTTGCAAGAAGCTGTTTCAATATGGCGTTGAGTAAAAAATGGCCCTTGTACCTGTCTACAAAAAACACCATTCTTAAAAAATACGACGGTCGTTTTAAAGACATTTTTGAAGACGTGTACCAGAATGAATTTAAAGCAGCCTATACTGAAGCGGGCATTACCTACGAGCACCGCCTGATTGACGACATGGTTGCCAGTGCCTTAAAATGGAACGGTAATTTTGTATGGGCCTGTAAAAATTATGATGGTGATGTACAAAGTGATACCGTTGCACAGGGTTTTGGTTCTTTAGGTTTAATGACTTCTGTTTTGGTAACACCTGATGGCAGCACCATGGAAGCCGAAGCGGCACATGGCACCGTAACACGCCACTACCGTGAGCACCAGGCAGGCAGACCAACATCTACCAATCCTATTGCATCTATTTTTGCATGGACAAGGGGATTAGCCTTCCGTGGAAAATTAGATAACAACCAGCCATTGATCGATTTTTGTAACGCCTTGGAAACCGTGTGTATTGAAACCGTTGAAAGCGGTAATATGACAAAAGACTTAGCCGTTTGTATTCATGGAAACAAAGTAAACCATGGCGAACATTATTTATACACCGAAGAATTTTTAGATGCCATTGATGAAAATTTAAAGAAGAAAATGGGAATGTAAGCAAACAAAATATCAAACTAGTGGGCGACATTTTTTGTTGCCCATTTTTTATACCTTTCCTTTTTATTATGACTCCTACAACATCAAACGACCCGCTGCACGGAAAAACACTAGAGATGATAGTAACACACCTGGTAGAGATGTATGGCTGGGAAGAACTGGCAAAACTCATTCCTATCAATTGCTTTAAAAGCAATCCAAGTTTAAATTCCAGCCTTAAATTTTTACGTAAAACGCCCTGGGCACGTAAAAAAGTGGAGGACTTATACATCAATGGATAGATCAGTATAAAAAGTTTTACCTTGTAGTCAACCTTAACTATTATGGACATACAAAAAGATATCCGCCTGGCAGTTTTAATAGATGCCGATAATGTGCCTTACAGTAATGTAAAGGGCGTAATGGAAGAAATAACCAAATACGGCACGCCTACTTTTAAACGGATATATGGCGACTGGACCAAACCGACTGTTAGCGGATGGAAGAATGTGTTGCTGGAAAATGCCATTACACCCATTCAGCAATACAGCTATACCAGCGGTAAAAACTCGAGCGACAGTGCCTTAATCATTGATGCCATGGATATTTTATATTCGGGTAAAGTAGATGGTTTCTGCATCATTAGCAGTGATAGTGATTTTACACGCCTGGCAACCAGGCTAAGAGAAGCCGGCATGAAAGTTTTTGGTATCGGGCAAAAGAAAACACCCAACCCATTCATTGTTGCCTGCGATAAATTTATTTACATGGAAATTATTCCGTTGTTTGAAGCGGAAGAATCAACGGCTTTAAAAACAAAAGCCAGCAAACCATTACCCAAGGCCTCATTTGATAAACTCAATAAAGAAACATTAAAACTAATTGCCCATACCATAAATGACCTCGCGGATGAAAATGGCTGGGCATTTTTAGGCGATGTAGGAAACCTGATCTTAAAAAAGCAACCCAATTTTGATCCCCGGAATTATGGTTTTCAAAAATTAACACCGCTAATAAAATCGGCACCGCAATTTGAAATTGATAAAAGGGAGACGGATAAGGCGGGGATAAAATTGGTGTATATCAGGAATAAAGAATAGCATAAACCCATTTATATTAATTAAGACCAAAGGCTTCGTGTACCGTAGGTACAATAGATTGGTAAAATAAAACCCCCGAAATACTATGGCGTGCCGTAGGTACGCAACAAAAATATATCTATCGTGCCTGACGGCACTTACTAAACATGACGTCATTTTTTCTGCCAATCTATTGCTCCTGACGGCGCTGACCAGCATGAAAGCGAATTTATTTATCCACTCTCTTCGTTCCGCTATACAATTCATACTCCAACAACCTGCAATCAATCTTGCTTGTATAAAACTCAATTCTTCTTTTTGGTTTTAATCCGATCTTCTTGGCAAGTTCTAAATTACCGGTAAAAATATAACCAAGGTAGCCCTTGCATTTCTTCTTTAAAAAATCGCCAATACGGCTATAAGTAATTTCCAGTTCAGCTTCCACACCCAGTCGGTCGCCATACTCCGGGTTAAAAAAAATAACACCATTTTCATCTTCCGGTATTGCTGTTTCTTCAAAATCACAAACCCCAAATTCAATCAACTCTTCCACGCCCGCAATACCAGCATTTATTCTGGAAATGTTTATGGCATCTTCACTGATATCTGTTGCAATCACTTTCAGCCCCGGCACATCAATCACCTGAGCTTCCAGTTTTTTAAATTCGGCATTATACCATTGTTCATCATAAGCTGCCAAATGCATGAAGGCATAATTAAACCGCAATAAACCCGGCTTGCGGTTAGTAGCCAATAAAACGGCCTCAATGGCTACTGTAGCAGAACCACACATTGGATTGATAAATGCAGACAGGCGATCCCAATTTGTTGCCAGTAAAGTCGCTGCAGCCAAGGATTCCAGCATAGGTGCTTTGCCCGGAATTTTGCGATAACCATGCTTGGATAAGGTTTCGCCCGACGTATCAATAAAGATTTCCGCCAGTGATTCTTTCCAGTATAAATGAATAACGGTTTTATCCAGTTCGGGTCCCGAGTTGGGGCGCTCACCAGTTTTATTACGGAACCGGTCAACAATGGCATCCTTCACTTTTACATTCGCAAACAAAGAATTATTAATAGTTGGATTGTCAACGTTGCTGCTGATAGAAAAATAGCCATCCACATGTAATATGTCTTCCCAGGGAAAATCAATCAGCGTTTTATAAAGATCATCTGCATTGTTGGCCTCAAATTCTTTTAATGAAAATAATACCTGGCTGGCACAACGTAAATTCAAATTCAAACGAATACAATCTGTTAATGTGCCTTTTAACTCTACACCTGTTTTAAAAACCCGTTCGGGCTTAAAGCCCAAAGCGGCTACTTCCATTTGTAAATAAGGTGAGAGGCGGTTGCTGCAGGTAATGATGATGCGGCTACTGGTTGTAAAGAGTTGCATGTGGCAAAAGTAGCTTATACAGTCTATAATGGTTGAATATTGTTTAGTGTTAAGCCAGGAATAATTTTAAACTACCCGTCAACCATTTTCAACTACATTCAACTAATTTTGCAGGATGTTAAAAATAAGTAACCGCGCCATACAAATGCCCGCTTCGCCCATCAGGAAACTGGTACCCTATGCCGAAGCAGCTAAAAAGAGAGGTATTAAAGTATATCATTTAAATATCGGTCAGCCCGATATTGAAACACCTAAACAGATTTTAGATGCCGTACGCCATAGTGATTTTAAAGTGTTGGAATACAGTCATAGTGCAGGGAATGAAAGTTATCGCAAAAAATTAGTGGGCTATTATAAAAAGGTAGGCATTGAGGTTACTACTGATCAGATCATTATTACAACCGGCGGTAGTGAAGCCATCATCTTTGGTTTTATGGCCTGTATGGATGCTGGAGATGAAGTGATTATTCCTGAGCCTTTTTATGCCAACTATAATGGTTTTGCTGTGGAAGCTGGTATTATTGTAAAACCAATCAAGTCATCCATCGAAACCGGATTTGCTTTACCTCCTATTGAAGATTTTGAAAAAGCCATAACAGCCAAAACCAGGGCAATTGTCATTTGTAATCCCAATAATCCAACCGGGTATTTGTACAGTGCTGCAGAAATGGACATATTGAAGCTGCTGATCATTAAACACAATTTATATTTATTTGCCGATGAGGCTTATCGCGAATTTTGTTATGAAGGTACACATACCAGTGCCATGCATTTAACTGGTGTTGATGACCATGTTGTTTTGATGGATACCATCAGCAAACGCTACAGCGCCTGCGGAGGGCGTATTGGTGCTTTTGTAACAAAGAATAAAACACTGATAGATGCCACCATGAAATTTGCACAGGCCAGATTAAGCCCTCCCTCTTTTGCTCAAATATTAGGCGAAGCTGCCGTTGATTTACCCGACGATTATTTTAATACAACAAAAGCAGAATATAAACTGCGCCGCGATACCATTGTAAATAGACTCAATGCGATACCCGGTGTATTTTGTCCAAATCCAGGCGGTGCTTTTTATGCCATGGCCAAATTACCCATTGACGACTCCGATAAATTCTGTCAATGGCTGCTTGAATCTTTTTCTTACAACGACCAAACGGTAATGCTGGCACCTGCCACCGGGTTTTACAGCACCCCCGGATTGGGCAAACAGGAAGTACGTTTGGCTTATGTGATTAATGTAATGGCCATAAACGCTGCCATGGATTGTTTGGAAAAAGCACTGGAGGCCTATCCCGGAAGAATATAATTTAAATTATGAAGACCGTCTTATTACTGATATTTTTTTTACCCGTTTATTTTTCTTCCTTTTCACAGGAATTTTTGCTGGATAAAAAATCGCATGTTAAAAAAAAGATGGCGAAATTTTACCTGGAAAACAGCAGAACATATTCCCTGGCAGAAACTGACACATCGCTGATCTATATTTTAACCGACACCCTTTCCCTACCGGCAACAACAATTTTTTATTTTAATGAACAATCCCGCTGCGAAAAACAAGAAAACATTTTCTCCTGTGATTCCTGTTTACAAAAGTCCATGCAGCGTTCAATGAGCAATACCTTTATCAACTGGAAACAAGTTGGGCCGGAAAGCTATTATGCCGGATTCCCATACAATGCCTTAATGGAGCAGGTTATAATTAACGGGAAATTTATTTTACGCTTTACCAGAATGAAGCGTAAAGATGTAAAAAGTACAGGTGTTAATTAGTTTCAATGATGGTGTTAAAAAAAATACATTTGACTAAATCAATCAATCTCATCCTTTAAAAAACAAAATGATCTAATTGAAGGCCTGAAAATATCCCGCTATCAATTTTAAACTGATTTATTGTAAATGATTTTTTAAAAAGGCCACTGTCTTATCCATGGCATCTGCAGTATTGGTATAATTAAAACCATGCCCGTCAACATATTCATAATAGGCATTGGGTACCCCTAATGTATTCAGTCGCCCCCTCATCCATTGACTTTGATAAAGCGGAACAACTACATCAAGCGTTCCATGAAATATGATAGTGGGTTTTGATTGTGCTGTTGCCACCGAATAAGGGCTGTTGGAATCATACAAAGGAACGTTCCAGACAGAACCATTAAATTGAATGAGTATATCCTTGACAAATTTTCCTACCCAGGGATTAAAACTGTTGTACCAGTCCCAATCACTGAGTTTAGCCGGGCCAAAAAAATCGGCAACTGCTTTTACATAATTATTAGCATTGTATTTATAAGTGTACAACATGGCCAGGTGCGCTCCGGCACTGGCACCAACCATCACAAGTGTATCAGAGATCACAAAATTCGTTTTGTTATTCACCATTAAATTTACAGCGCTGGTTAGGTCACTCATAATTTCAGCATAGTGAACAGCTGCGTTACTGGTAAGCCTGTAATTAATTGTCGCCACTGCAGCATCCGGCCATTTTTGTCTTAATAATTCTTTATGTTGTTGGTATTCAGGATCAGATTTACTACCACTCTCCCAACCGCCACCATGAATATAGATCACCACTTTAGTTGCTGTTGTTCTGCCGGCCGGCAAATAAATATCCATCTTCTGGTTTGGATCAACCCCATAGGCCGTATCTAAAATTGTCCTCTGTGATAAAGGATTGTTGCCACCCCCTCCACCACCTGTTCCTCCACCACCCCCCGGTGCAGGATCTTTAGTACAGGAAATAAAACAAAACACACAAAATAAAAGGGAAATAAAATGAGCAGGAGATTCGATCTTTCTTTCCATAAATATATTTTCGTGAAAACTTATTTGCAGGTTTAACGAATTCAAAAACAAGATATTGTTTTTCAGAATTACCAAGCAGCAATTTCTGTTAAAAACAAACAATTTTAACAACTGTCAGTCTGTATTTTAACAACTGTTTTATCTTTTAATTACTGACCTACTCACTTCAACTGACCACTCATTACCACTGTAAACTTTATTTGCTGTTGAAAAATTTGCCTGATTTAATGCAAAAGACAATTGTAATAAGCTGTTGAGATATGCCAGTGGTTTCCCTTTTGCTACCGCCCCAAAGGTTTCGCTGTAAGGCATATCTGCCTCGTACTTTTTAATATTGTTATGATAAATAATAACGTGTAGTTTGTCTCCTACCTGTACCTGTAATTTATTGAAAAGTGCAGCAGGAATATTTGTCCAAACATTTCCATATTGCACATCCAGTATCGCAATGGTTCCTTTAATGTTTACGCCTTCTATGGCCGCTTGTTGATAAGGTATCGTAACGACTTCGGCAGGAAGCAACTTGCCAATCTGTTCAAAATTTATGTCTCCCGCCGCCAACCTGGCAGCAGTGTAGGCATATACATCTCGACCATGAAAAGTGTAAGATTTCTCCGAACCCTTCCTACGATTGATGGCTTCATCAATTTCCCTGATCTCGGCTATGCCCAAAGATTGCGCAATTAATGTTAGCGATCCATTATCGGGTGTAACTATAAAATGCCCGGATTTTGTTTTCAACACCACCGATCTTCTGGCTGTACCTACACCGGGATCTACAACCGATACAAACACCGTACCTGCAGGCCAGTAAGAAACCGTTTGTTCCAAACGATAGGCTGCTTCCCAGATATGATAAGCAGGAATGTCATGGGTAAGATCGAATAATTTAAGATCTGGCGAAACACCCATTGCAACAGCTTTCATAGCAGATACGGCACCATCCTTCAACCCAAAATCGGATTGAAAAACTACGATCTTGTTTTGCGCTGATAAAAATGCAGTAGACAATGATAACAACAGGATGCAGAATACAATTTTAACAATTTGAAACATAGTGAATAATTGAAAAAGAGTTGGAGCCATTTGGCTACCAACTCTTTGTTATTGAACAGACCTACAGTTTGTATAGTTCTAAAAACG
>CANKNL010000037.1 GCA_947483345.1 Chitinophagaceae bacterium
ATTTGTTGCCTTAATATTGGTTGTAGTGCTTTTTATTAAGCAATAAATGAAAACTAAACGCTTTTTTTAATTAGTTTAAATCGTTTACACTACAGATTAGTTTAAAATATATATCCTGAATAAAAAGTTTTAAATTACCGTAATAATGTGCCTTGATTAGCGTTTATATTAAAAACCCTAATCCCATGAAAAAAGATATCCTTTCTTTTACTATGCTATACAGCCTGGTAATATTATTCAGCTCATTTGTGGTCAGCAATAATGCTTTAGGAATCCCAAAATCAACCATTGACAAAGATAAAGAAGGACCTGTCATTTGCTTTATACAATTGAATGATGGCACCATTAAGCATTACAACTCCTTAAAACTCGTTACCGGCATTTTAAAGACACCACATCTGTTGGCCGACAATTCAATTATCATTAATTCAAAAGACATCATCGCCTATCAAAACGACAAACATTATGCAGTGTCTTCAAAAAAATTGATCAGTTCTAAATCCGGACTTATTGCATCAGAAACCTTACCAGGCTTTGCCATATTGATAGTAAACGGTAAGCTGAATGTATATTGCCGCAAATATTATAATGGCAGTACAGCAGTTGATGAATACTTTATTCAAAATGGTCAAGAAGGGCCAATCATAGCCTATTCAAAAGATCTGTTGAAAAACATGTTAAAAGAAGATGCAAAGGCTTTGGAATATTTCAGCAGTGCAACAAAAGAATCAACTAAATCAAAAAGATTGTTGCAAACAGTTGAAATGTATAACAGTACTCAGCTGATGACAAAAAATTAAATCAGAACAGGGCATCACTTAACTTTATCCTGCTGATTTTTCGTACCATGTATTAACTAGTGTAGTCGTATCTGGTAATGGGTAGCTTTACATCCGGTTTTACTTAAAATCAAAATCGGTATAATCCTTTACCACATTATATAAGGTATCGCGTTCAACAGGTTTTCGGTTTACCTGTTTGATCAGCATCACCAACTCTTCAGTACGCATAACAGGTGTTTGCTCTTCGCTGCCAGCCATGCTGTATATTTTGGTCGAATCATCTATCGTACCATCAATATCATTAACTCCAAAAGCTAAACTTAATTGGGCATTTTGCCTGCCAAGCATGGGCCAGTAGGCTTTAAGATGTGGGAAATTATCCAGATAAATTCTGGCAATGGCAAACAGGCGCATATCTTCAGTGATCGTAGATTCGGTAACATCACTCATGGCATTATCCTGGTTACGGAATTTTAAGGGAATGAAAGTATTAAAACCGCCTGTCTTATCCTGCAGTTCTCTCAACCTGCGCATATGGTCAATACGATGTTCAAATTTTTCTATATGCCCGTATAGCATCGTGGCATTGCTGTGCATGCCCAAATGATGCGCAGCTTCATGTATGGCCAGCCAGCCATTGGCATCAACTTTATCAGCACATATTTGGTCTCTTATTTCGGGGTGAAAAATTTCAGCACCGCCGCCGGGTAAACTGTCTAATCCGGCATCATGCAATTGTTTCATGCCTTCGGCTACAGTAAGTTTTGCCTTGCGGAACATATAATCCAGTTCTACTGCTGTAAATGCCTTTACATGTAATTCGGGCCGGTGTGTTTTTATTTTCTGCATCAGTTCTATGAAATACGCCATATCCATTTTAGGATGTACCCCACCCACAATATGCACTTCGGTTATCGGTTTACCATCATAGGCCTTCACCAAATCCAGCATCTGATCAATACTCAGTTCCCAACCTTCTTCTTTATGTGCATATAAACGTGAATAAGAACAAAATTCGCAACTGAATACACAAACATTGGTAGGCTCAATATGAAAATTGCGGTTAAAATAGGTTTTATCACCATGTAATCTTTCCCTAATAAAATTGGCCAGAGAGCCAACAAAGGCCAGGCTGCCTTTTTCAAAAAGCAACAGACACTCTTCATCGGTAATACGCTTACCATCTTTTACTTTTTGGGCAATGGTTTTAAGTCCTTTATCTGCAGCGGTGGTTATTAAAATATCAATAGTATCTGTCATCACAAAAAATTTTGACAAATTTACGATGATAAAAGATGTTGAAACACTATTTTGTGTTGAATAATTTATTATACTAAAATAGTCGATTTGTATGTCAAGAATTGCTCTGCCCCGAAAATAGACCCTGACTTTAGCCCTTTATCACAGACAATTAATATAGAATAAATGTATACCTTACAAGTCTGAAATAAAACAACGCTATATGAGTATTAAGCTTCGACTTACTGCAATGAGTTTCTTACAATTTTTTGTTTGGGGCGCCTGGTTAATAACAGTGGCAAACTATTGGTTTGGTACTAAACAGTGGAGTGGCGAAAAATTTGGAGATGTATTTGCCACTTTGGGGTATTCATCAATAATAATGCCTGCATTAACCGGTATTATCGCCGATAAGTGGTTAAACGCAGAAAAACTGTATGGCATTTTACACATTTTAGGAGGCCTGTTTTTAGCCTGTATTCCTTTGGCAGGAAGCCCTGTGGCATTCTTTGGAATAATATTTGGAGCTATGCTTTGTTATATGCCAACCATTTCATTGTCTAATTCTATTGCCTATACCATTCTTAAAAATAATAATTACGATGTAGTAAAGGTTTTTCCGCCTATCAGGGTTTGGGGAACCATTGGGTTTATTGCCGCCATGTGGCTTACAAACCTATCGGGCAATAAAGCATCGGGCAACATGTTTTACATATCGGCTGTTTCTGCAGTAATTTTAGGCATCTATTCTTTTACCTTACCAAAATGTCCGCCACAAAAGTTAATATCTGAAAATGCCTCTTTATCACAAAAATTAGGGTTAGACGCTTTTAAATTATTTAAGAACCCTAAAATTGCCATGTTCTTTGTATTCTCGATGTTTTTAGGCGCGGCGTTACAATTGACGAACATGTATGGTGATGTGTATTTATCTGAATTTGCCAAGGTACCTGCTTATGCCGAATCATTTGTGGTTAAGTATTCTACCATCATCATGTCTATTTCACAGATATCTGAAACACTCTTTATATTGGCCATCCCTTTTTTCCTAAAACGTTTTGGCATAAAACAGGTCATGTTTATTTCAATGATGGCCTGGTTTTTACGTTTTGGATTATTTAGTTACGGTAATCCACAAGAAGGTTTATGGATGATTATTGTATCCTGTATAGTTTATGGAATGGCTTTTGATTTTTTCAATATATCAGGATCATTATTTATTGAAACATCTACTGATTCTAAAATCCGTTCTAGTGCACAAGGTTTGTTCATGATGATTACTAATGGATTTGGTGCAGTATTGGGGAGTAAGATCAGTGGGTGGATGATTCAAAATTATTATACCAGTGCAGACGGCGTTAGAAACTGGCAGGGTATCTGGCTGGTTTTTGCAATTTATGCACTCATTGTAGGTATCTTATTCCTCATCTTCTTCAAACACAAACACGATCCAAAAGCATTAGAGAGCGTGCAACATTAATTAGTCAACTCAACTATTGTTGCATTAAAAATCCCCTGCTAAAACAGGGGATTCTTATTATCTGTCAAATTTGTGTAATCAACTAATCTGTAATCATTATTTATGCTGCTCAATCTTTTTAACAAAATTAGCCTTTGGCTGTGCACCCACTAATTTATCAACTACCTGTCCGCCTTTTACAAAAAGGATCGCCGGGATACTGGTAATACCATAGTTCATCGATATCTGTGGATTATTATCAACATTTACCTTACCTATATTTACTTTACCATCATAGTCTTTAGCCAGTTCTTCAATTACAGGGCCTATTGCACGGCAGGGGCCGCACCATTCTGCCCAAAAGTCAATAACCGTTAATTTATCAGAGTCTAATACGCTTGCTTTAAAATTTGCATCTGTGAATTCAAGTGCCATAAGTATTTGTTTTATTAATTTATAATATTTGTTAGTAAAGAGTGCAAACTTAAATCCAATTTCTCTAATATGCTGTTATGACATATCCACAGGATGTGAATCTGACAAGGGAAGAAAAAATATGCCACAGAGGTATGGAAGCTAGATCCTTTAAAATTTAAACAATAGTTCAACAATATGCAATCCTTAAACCGCCTTACCCCGTTACCACACTCACTTCAATATCTTTATTTTCATTTAAATAAAAAGCCAGGTCGTCATTCATGGTCAGGCTTTTTTCAAGGCTGTACATACCTACTTTATATTTATTACGACTGTCAATTACATTAAACTTAATAGAGGTTTTACCCGGATTGGCCTTTATATTGGCATCAATAAACTCAACCATTTCGGTATTGATGAATTGTGGCTCTACGTCAATGATTACCTGTTTGGTTAAAGAAGATTTTACCGTATCCAGCAGGTGCAACTTATTTAAACTGAATTCGAAAGACAGACCATCATAGCGTTGGCGAAAAGCACCTTCAATCATTACGATCAACCCTTTTTCGAGGTAATTATTATATTTTACATAATCTTCGCTCCAGAGCATGAACTCAGCCTTACCGCTGTAATCTTCAATAGTTAAAATGGCAAAATTCTTACCCTTCTTTGTTAACCGGTGCTGTGTATCAACAACCAGACCTGCCAGGCGAAAACTCCGGGCAGGATTTGGATGCGTGTTTACAGCCAGCTTAAATTCAGTATAATCGATCAGCGGTGTAATATTATAATGCCGCATTTCAAACTTATAATTATCCAATGGATGACCACTCATAAACATACCGGTAACTTCCTTTTCATAATCCAACTGAACAGCCAATGGCCATGGCTCACAAACGGCTAATTTGGGTGGTACAATATCCGGCATCTGCATATCGCCGAACAGGGTATTGGCCGAACTGGCATTTTGTGACTGAAATACACTACCAAATTTTAAGATCTTTTCCAAGCCCTGCATATCGCCCGGTGCCTGAAAAAAATACTGTGCTCTTGTAAGATCTGTAAAACAATCAAAAGCACCTGAATACACAAGACTTTCCAACGATTTTTTATTAGCATTGCGATGGTTAACCCGCTTAGCCAGATCATAAATAGATGAAAAATGCCCATGTTTTGTTCTTTCTTCAATAATATTTTGAATAGCATTTTCGCCAACCCCTTTTAAACCACTAAAACCAAAGCGTATTTCTGCTTTTTTATTTACGGCGAAACCATTTTGCGATTCATTAATATCGGGCCCCAAAACTTTTAGGCCCATTCGTTTACACTCTTCCATAAAAAAAGTGATCTTGTCAATACTGCCTGCATGATTCAATACAGCAGCCATATATTCACTGGGATAGTGGGCTTTTAAATAAGCGGTTTGATAGGCCACAAAAGCATAACAGGTAGAATGTGATTTATTAAATGCATATTGCGCAAAAGCTTCCCAATCTGTCCAGATCTTTTCTAATATAACGGTATCATGCCCTTTTGCACTGGCCCCATCCACAAACTGTAGCTTCATTTTATCCAATACAGCCTTTTGTTTTTTACCCATTGCTTTTCGCAATATATCTGCATCGCCTTTACTAAAACCGCCAAGCTTTTGAGACAGTAACATCACCTGCTCCTGGTAGACCGTAATACCATATGTTTCTTTTAAAAATTCCTCCATATCAGCCAAATCATATACCACTTGTTTTTTACCAAGTTTACGATCAATATACTCCGGAATATAGCCCATTGGTCCCGGGCGATACAAGGCATTCATGGCTATCAGATCTGCAAATTTATCAGGCTTTAACTCCCGCAAATACTTTTGCATACCCGGACTTTCAAACTGAAAAGTGCCATTTGTATCGCCCTGTTGGTAAAGCTTATAGGTTTTCTCATCATCCAAAGGAATGGTATCGATATCAATGACCACCCCGTGATTTTGTTTAATAAGTTGTAATGCCGTTTTTAAAATACTCAGTGTCTTTAATCCCAGAAAGTCCATCTTAATTACACCAGCTTCTTCTATTGAATTGCCTTCAATTTGGGTTAGCCATAAATCTGATTCCTTAGAAATAGCCACTGGCAAAAGTTCTGTTAGATCCTGTGGCGCAATGATAATGGCCGAAGCATGAATACCGGTATTACGAACTGACCCTTCGAGAATTTCTGCTTCATGCAAAATTTTACTTTGCAGATCGTTGCCATTATAAATTTCTCTTAATTTTTTTACATTCTCAATATCTTCTGCCTGCAATTGTTCTTTTTCCTCCAGCGATTTTTCACCCTCTTTTGCTTCTTTGATGGTAAATGGTGCATGTAATAATCTTTTTAAATTAATACCGGGCCTTTCGGGAACCAATTTTGATATGGCCCTACTTTCGGCCAAAGGCAGATCCATAACTCTTGACACGTCGGCTATACTTGATTTTGCAGCCATGGTGCCATAAGTGATGATCTGTGCCACCTGGTTCTTTCCATATTTTTGCACTACATAATCCAATACTTTTTGTCTGCCTTCATCATCAAAATCCGTATCTATATCGGGCATGGTTTTACGCTCCGGATTTAAAAATCTTTCAAACAGTAAATTGTATTTAATGGGATCTATATTGGTAATACCGATACAATAAGCCACCGCACTGCCGGCTGCAGAACCACGCCCGGGGCCAATAAATACACCCATATCCCGGCCGGCTTTAATAAAGTCGCCAACGATTAAAAAATAACCTGCAAAACCCATATTTTTAATAACCCCCAACTCAAAACTTAAACGTTCTTCTGCTTCCGGTGTTAATATTTTATACCGTTCTTTTGCACCCGCCCAGGTTAAATGGGCCAGGTAATCATCCTGTGAATTAAAATTAGCCGGCACCGTAAAATGCGGCAGCAGTATATCTCTTTTTAAATTCAGTAAATCAACCTTATCTACAATTTCATTGGTATTATCGATAGCTTCAGGCAGATCCTCAAAAACCTTGCTCATTTCGGCCCCGGTCTTTAAATAAAACTGGTCGTTAGGAAAAGCAAAGCGTTTGTTTTTAGCAAATACATCATCATCTGTAAACTCACGCAGGGCAGGAGTGCTCTGTTTTTCACCGGTATTGATACATAACAGAATATCATGTGCATTAAAATCTTTTTGATCTACATAATGCGAGTCGTTACTGGCAATCACTTTTACATGGTGCTTTTTAGCAAATCGCAATAACACCTCATTTACTTTTTCCTGATCAGGAATGCCGTGACGTTGTAATTCTACATAATAATCCTCCTGAAATATATTGAGCCACCATTTAAATTCATTCTCGCCTTCTTCTTCACCTTTTTTTAAAATGGTTTGTGGCACCAATGCACCGAGGCAACAGGTTGTGGCTATAAGCCCCTCATGATACTTATGAATAAGTTCTTTATCTATGCGTGGATATTTTGAATACAAGCCCTCGATATATCCCAGTGAAGTGAGTTTAACCAGGTTCTTATAGCCTTCGGCATTTTTAGCCAGCAATATCTGGTGATGGCGTGGATCCTTTTCTTCTTTACTGAAAGTTTTACGATGCCTGTCCTGCGTTATATAAAACTCACAACCAACAATTGGCTTAACTTTTAAACTGCCATCAGCATGTTTATGATTGTAGGCTTCTTTTACAAATTCAAAGGCGCCAAACATATTACCATGATCACTGATTGCCAGTGCCGGCATTCCATCAGCAATAGCTTTTTTATAAAGATTTTTGATAGAGGCAGCCCCATCTAATAAAGAAAACTGTGTATGTACGTGTAAATGTGAAAATTTCATAGTAAAATCGTTTCTCGTTTCTTGTTTTTAGTTACTTGTTACTCGTTTGGGCAAAAATATGCTTATAACGATAACCCAAAAAACGAGAAACCAGAAACGGAGTAGCAAATATCGTTAACAATAGGCTGCATGTCTAAAACGTTTTTCCACAGTATATGGCGCCAATTACCGATGCCTTTATTTAAATAAATGTTAATGCCTTGCATTTACCGCATATCAAAGTTACCTTTGCAGAGCAAAAGAGAACTTATAGTATTCATTAGTTTGTAAGACAGGAGCTCAGCTTGGCGTAGTTAAATAGTGAAAAGCAAAAGAATAATAGAAGCGTAAAAAACACAAGACTAAGTTATACTTACGTTATAAACCTATCGTTTACGTATGAAAAACTTGTTTCTTGTTTCTGTTGCCATTGGCATTTTTTCAGGAACAACTTTATTGGTAAAAGCGCAACCTGCTGTAAATCTTGAAAAGATCAGCCATACCCGTAAATCAAAAAAATCATTAAAATTTATTGATGGAATAGAAATTAAATCAAGAACGAGTACCCTGGAAGACCAACCCCCATTTAATAATGCAAAAACAGCATCAACTTTGGCCGACAATGAAGCTGTTTCGGGCATTGAAAGTTTCACTGGTTTGCAATTTAAATATGCACAGTTGCTGAATATAGATGTTGAATTAATTACCAATAAAACCTTATTTACCGAAATTGAAAAATGGTGGGGCACACGTTACAGGTATGGTGGTGCCACAGAACAAGGTATTGATTGCAGTGCTTATACCAGTACCCTGATACATCAGGTGTATGATTTGGTAATTGCCAGAACCTCACGTGACCAGTATGATGAGTGTATAAAGCTGGATAAAGAAGATATACAACAGGGTGATCTGGTATTTTTTAAAACCAGAAGAGGCGTTAGCCATGTTGGATTGTATTTAGGTAACGGCTATTTTACGCATGCCAGTACCAGTATTGGCGTAACAATCAGTAATCTTTCTGAAACCTATTGGAGTCATAAATATATTGGTTGCGGCAGAATCAATACAGCAGCTGTTTTGCAATAACCTATTAATAGCCGGTGATACCGACAAATCGTTATTCTCCCTTTTTTATACCCAGACGTTTTTGAACAACCTGCCATACGGGTAACAGGTCTGGTGATAATTTTAATACAAATGCACCGGAAATGAACAGTAGCAAGAATACGATGCTCCGGCTAAACATGCCCCACAATCCATGAAGCTGATTAAATAAAAAATAACAGCCATAAAAAGCACCGACACCCATTATGATGGTATATATGGTTTTTAAAGTAAATGGTTGCAGCTTAAATTTGGTAATTAAAAACCAGTACCGGATTGTATTATAAATAGTAAAGGTGATGAGGTTAGCAATGGCGGGCCCCATAACACCAAAATAATATTTGGTTAACCAATAATTCAGGGGCAGTGTTAAAGTTAGTAAAATCATGCCGGTGAGGAAATCAAATCTCCAAAAAGTTGATGTGCCGATGATCTGACTGTTTACACCTGTACCCATATCAACAATGCGCATTAACCCAATGAAAAAGAAAACCCATTTAGCATCAATATACCCGGCCTGTAAATGAAACGTAAAAACGCCATCTGAAAAATTGAGCCAGATAAGTGCAAACATACCAACAGAAAAAATTAATTGATTGATAGAAGAACTATGATAGATACGGCTTATTTTTTTCATATCCTTATCTTTCCAGGCCTGCGACAAAGCGCCCATAGAGGAAGAAATAATACCACGTTGTGGCGCCTGTATTAAACTGGCTATATTTTGGGCCAGGGTATAAACACCGGCTAAAGCAAGCCCATTGGGCAATACAGCAGCAATAATAATGGTATCTATTACCATGGAAATGGTGAAAACCAAACTGCCCCCATAAACAAAAGCAATTAACGCCAGGATCTTTTTAAAAAATTTTTTAGAAACCCGGCTTATGGAAAAGCTAAAGACAATATGTTTGTTGTAAACCAGATAACTCAATAGTATAAACGCAATAGCGAGAAACGTAAAAGAATAAATTTTGATAAAAATATCAAAAGAGGACAGGATACCGGTAATACTAAGACCGATTAAAATGGTTGTAAATATCCTGAACTGTATTTCACGTAAATAATTAGAAAGAACCGATTTTTTTATCTGCCAGGCATAAGCTTCTAAAATAGAAAATAGGGTAAGCCCCATACCAAAGGGAAAGATGTAATAATAATATTTTATCAGGTCGGGGGCATTAGTGCCATATTTTTGGATGACCAGATCTTTAAAAAAGATTCCACCCAAAACAACCAGGCTAAAACCCAGTAATGAAAAAAGGAGGGCCCAACTGATCTGGTCATTTTTATCTTTCGACAGATTGTCGTTGTAATAAGGATAAAATTTATAGATATATGCAGGCATTCCCATATTGGCAACTGAAAACATGATATTGGCAACGGCCATAAAAATACCTGTAAGGCCGTATTCGGCCTGTGAAAATCCACCTTCCCTGGTAAATAAATAGGTATTAAAAAAGCCGATAGCAAAGCCAAAATAAACCACCATGGAAGAAATTATACTTTGCTTGCGAATCTGCGACATAGCTTTATTTGTGGCTAAATTACTCTACCTTTTTTGTTTTAATATAGAAATTTGGATCTACAGAAAAAGTATTTTCCCCTTCGGGATATAAATTAAGCGTTTTCCATTTTTCTGTTGGCTTAATCCACTGGATAGTTTTAAAAGTGATTTTTAAAGGCAGATTAAACCCTTTGATACAATTTATATACCGGTAGCTTAGTTGGTGACCAACAAGTTTATATTCCAATACCGGTATTTGTGTAGTTCTTAAGTACTGATCAAATACGGTGCTAAAATCATACTTGCTTTCTGTGTTGATATAATCCTCAATCTGTTTGGTGGTAACGGTTTGGTGATAAAACTGCTTATTCAATCCCCGTAATATTTGTCTGAATTTTTCATCATTATCAATGACCTGTCTAATACTATGCAACATATTTCCACTCTTGGGGTACATATCTCCACTACCTTCCTGGTTTACATTATATGGCCCAATGATGGGCATATCATTTTTTATTCCCTTTCTTGTTCCAATGCAATACTCATTGCCCGCCTGTTTGCCATACCAGTAATCGGTAAATAAGGTTTCACTGTAGTTGGTAAATCCTTCGTGAACCCACATATCTGCAATATCTTTTGAAGTGATGTTATTGGCAAACCAGTCGTGACCGCTTTCATGTACAATGATAAAATCCCATTTTAACCCCCAGCCGGTTCCGCTTAAATCACGTCCTAAATAACCGTTTTTATACTTATTGCCATAAGCTGTAGCGCTCTGGTGTTCCATACCCAAATGCGGGGCTTCAACCAGTTTATAGCCATCTTCATAAAAAGGGTAGGGACCAAACCAATGTTCAAATGCGCTCATCATTCGGGGGGCATCTTTAAATTGCACTTTTGCTTTTTCAAGATTATAATCCAAAACCCAATAATCCATATCCAGTTTACCTTTTTCTCCATCAACAACTTCGCTAAAATGGGCGTATTTACCAATATAGGGTATCAGGTTGTAATTATTGATTGGATTAACTACTGCCCAATCATAAGTAGCGGTTCCATCAGCATTATTTATTTTACCACGATAACGGCCATTGCCCACACACATTAAAGTATCAGGTATGGTAATATGCATTTCGGCACTGTCGGGCTCATCACTTTGGTGATCTTTGCAGGGATACCAAACACTGGCCCCAAGTCCTTGACAGGCAAGACTTACAAAAGGATTTTTGTTTTTGTCCTGCTGCATAATAAGACCTCCATCCCAGGGTGGCCGGATGGCGATTCGCGGTTTGCCGTGATAGTATAATGTAATATATAATTGATTTTTAAATTCGGGTTTTAAATAAATATAAAATTTAGGCAACCTGATAAAATAGGCATCCCCTTCTTTGGTAAAATTTAACGAAACAGGTGCATTCGTTTCATTTAATGTAGCGAATCTGAATGAGTCCAAAATCATTGGCTTCTGCAAATCAATTTGCATCAGTTCGGCTTTTTTTAAAATTTTAAACTGAATAATATTATACCCGCTGATCGAACTATCCTCTAAATTAAACTTTACATGCAGGTCATATTTCAATACATCCCACCAATCTCTGGTTGGGCCATAAGTACCGCGCAGGGTATCAGCATGGGTAAACGCTTTAAGGGGTTTTAATGGCTGTGCTTCTGCCGATGTAAAAAGTAAAAAATAAAAAGTACAAAGCGGTAATATTTTAAAAAGTTCTTTCATGTGTATTTGTATATAAATGCTAATTTAGTTTTTTTATGGCATTACATTACAAATACAACAAGCCGTTCATCCTTTTCCTTTGTGCCCTTATGCCTTTGTGGTTTGGTCTATTTTCTTCCTGTAAAAACCACCAGCACCCCGATAAAAAAATATTTCATTATAATGAAAGCAGTGGCCTGGCCTCACTTGATCCGGCTTTTGCTAAAAATAAACAGATCATGTGGGCTGCTCATCAGCTATATAATACACTGATAGAGATTGACAGCAATATGCACATGCAGCCATCATTGGCAAAGCGATGGACCATATCTGATGATAACCTCATCTTTACTTTTATTTTGAGAACTGATGTTTTCTTTACGGCTGATGCCTGTTTTATAAATGGCAAGGGACGTCGGCTTACAGCCCATGATGTAGCTTATAGTTTTAAACGGATCATAGATAAAAATACGGCTAGTCCGGGAGCATGGATATTTAATAACCGCGTGGATTCGGTTAATGGCTTTATCGCCATTGATGATACCACTTTTCAACTTAAGTTAGTAAGCCCCTTTCAATCTATACTGGGTATTTTAAGTATGCAGTATTGTTCCATCATACCCAAAGAAGCGGTTGACAAATACAAAACTGATTTTCGCCGCCATCCGGTTGGCAGCGGACCTTTTAGCTTTGTTGCCTGGGAAGAGGGACAGGCGCTAATTTTAAAAAAGAATGAAACTTATTTTGAAAAAGACAAGGATCAAAAATCGCTCCCTTATTTAGATGGCATAAAGGTTTCTTTTTACGACAGTAAAGCCACAGAGTTTTTAGAGTTTCAACAAAAACGGTTAGATTTTATTGATGATATTGACCCCTCGTTTAAAGATGAGGTTTTAACCAAAACCGGCAATCTGAAAAAAACATGGCAGGAAAAAATTGAATTACATAAACAACCCTATCTCAATATAGAATACCTTGGCATTTTAGTAGATCCCGAAAATGAACTTGTTAAAAATTCGCCATTGCGATTTCAAAAGATCAGACAAGCTATCAACTATGGGTTTGACAGAAAGAAAATGATGCTGTATCTGCGCAACAGTATTGGCATTGCTGCAGAAAGTGGATTTGTACCTGCCGGACTGCCTTCTTTTGATTCTATGGCTGTACAGGGATATCATTATGATATGACAAAAGCCAAGCAGTTATTGGCAGAGGCAGGTTATCCCAAAGGCATTAATTTACCAGCCATTAAATTATTAACGATCCCTATTTATGGAGATCTGGGCACTTATATAGCCAATGAATTATTACAGGTGGGTATTAAAGTGGAGGTGGAAGTGATTCAGAAAAGTTTATTGATGGAGCAGACATCCAAATCGCAGGCCGCATTTTTCAGAGGCAGTTGGATTGCGGATTATCCCGATGCTGAAAATTACCTGAGTGTATTTTATGGTAAAAACCCGGCGCCGCCCAACTATACCCGGTATAAAAATGCGACATATGACTTATTATATGAAAAAGCGTTATCCGAAAAAAATGATTCGTTAAGATATAAACTGTATCAGCAAATGGATCGTATCATTATACAAGATGCGCCTGTAGTACCACTTTGGTACGATATGGCAATTCACCTGGTTCACAAGAATATTTTAAATTTTTATCCAAACAGTTTAAACCTGTTGGAATTGCGAAGAGTAAATAAATTGTAGATTCAAAACAAATACATATGGTTTCTTTTAAAAAATTAAAAATAATCGCCGTTTTATCAGCTTTTATCTTTACCGGTATTGCTGCGGTTAAACAACCGGTGAATGATACATTCAAGAATCTCCAGGTTTTGCCTAAAAACATTACCGCAGATTCGCTGGATAAAGTCATGACCGGTTTCAACCTAAGCCTGGGGGTTGAATGCAATAATTGCCACGTCTTTAACAAAGAATTATATAGAATGGTATTTGATAAAGATGATAAACCGGAAAAAGAAATTGCCCGCAATATGATGCGGATGACAATTGACATTAATAACAATTATTTTCAGTTTAATGAAACCGTAACCGTTGTGCAGGTACAGGCCGTAAACTGTTATACCTGTCATAAAGGAAAACAAATACCGGATAAAGAAAAAAAAGTTGAGATCAATACCCCCTTTATGTTCAAGAATAATTAATATTTCTTTAGTTTACTCTTAAATACTTTTTCAAATTTTTCTACTTTAGGCCTAATTACAAACTGGCAATAACCCTGGCTGGTATTATTTCGGTAATAATTCTGATGTTCTTCATCAGCAGGATAAAATATCGTAAACGGTTCTAAAGTAGTTACAACCGGATTATTGAATGCACCAGTGTTATTTAAAGCAGCCTTGTATTTTTCAGTTTTTACTTTTTGCTCTGCAGTATGATAAAAAACCACACTACGGTATTGGGTACCTACATCGGCCCCCTGGCGGTTTAATGTTGTTGGGTCATGTATTTGCCAAAACACTTCCAGCAACTCATCAAAACTGATCTTTGCAGGGTTGTACATGATATTTAAACACTCTGCATGGCCGGTAGTTTTACTGCAAACTTCCTCATAGGTAGGGTTAGGAACAGTGCCGCCACTATACCCGCTCGTCACTTTTTCTACACCTTCCAGTTGCTGAAAAATGGCTTCGGTACACCAAAAGCAACCTGTACCAAAAGTGGCGGTATCTAATTTCACGTTAGAACTTGTCATAATTTTATTTTCTTTTTGTGTTTTTACAGAGTTGTCTTGTTGTGCACAGGATTGTATGCCTAAAAAACTGATACCAGAAAGGAATAATACTTTTAACATAATTTGAAATTTTTACGTTTACATTCGAAAAAATAAACGCTATCCAGTATATAACCAATAAGCGCTACAAAAGTTTAATATCCAATATTAATTAAACAGAATGAAATTAGTGATTGCGGTCCGTTATTTTTGTCATTAACATGACCTATTAGATAATGACACGTTTTAAATTATAGGAACCTGATACCCAAAAGATAAAAAGTTAAAAAAAGGGTTAAAAAAATCCGAAATTTGTACTACAAAAATTAAAAAAATTGAAATTCTTTCCGGAATCGGCATTGGTACAATTAGAATATGAAAAGGTAAAAAATCTGCTGGCCCTGCATTGTCGTACCGAATACGCAAAAACTAAAGTAGCCGAACTTCGGCTGCACACCAAAAAAGAATTTATTGTAACCCAACTGCAACAGAGTAATGAATTTAAGTTGTTACTGCAAAGTGGGCTATATTTTCCAAATGATTTTATTCATAATTTAACTAAGGAACTTAAACTCATTGGCATACCGGGTGCGGTATTAAGTGGCGAACAATTTTTGTTAATCAGAAGACTGGCAGAAAATACCAGTCATATTTTCCGTTGGTTTGATAATGAGCGGCGACTGGCTTATCCTGCTTTAACAAAAATCATTCAGGATGGCTACTATGAAAAAGTGATCATTGAACTGATTGATGACATACTGGATGAAAGCGGACAGGTAAAAGACAATGCCAGTGAGGAACTGGCCAATATCAGAATGAGTTTGTACCGTAAGCGGAATGAACTGCGAAAGGTATTTGATAAGCTTGTAAGTAAACTCAACAAGCAGGGTTTTCTGGCAGATATTGAAGAAAGTTTTTTAAATGGCAGGCGGGTATTGGCAGTTTTTGCAGAGCAAAAGCGCATGATCAAAGGCATATTACATGGCGAAAGCGATAGTCGCAGAACCACTTTTATTGAACCGGAAGAAACTACCGAACTAAACAACGCTGTTTTTTCTCTTGAAAATGAAGAGCGAAAAGAAGTGTATAAAATACTAAGGAAGCTTACCGGGGATCTCAGTGTATATGCCGACCAGTTAAAAAACTATCTGTCTATAGCAGGAGAGTATGATTTCATTAGAGCCAAGGCCAAATTTGCCCTCGAGTACAATGGCCATTATCCGGTTGTTTTGGATAAAGCGCATCTTAAGTTAATACAGGCCTATCATCCTTTATTGTACCTCTACAATAAGAATCATGCACAGCATGCTGTACATAAAAAACAAACCATCCCGGTTGA
>CANKNL010000038.1 GCA_947483345.1 Chitinophagaceae bacterium
ATGAACCTACTACCAACTTAGATGCAGATGGCATTGCCTTATACCAAAACCTGATCAGCCATTACACCAAAGACAAACTGGTAATTGTAAGCAGCAACGTAAAACAGGAATATGATTTTTGTGAGGAAGTGATTGAAATCGAAACGTATAAATGAGTCACTACCGTTTACTGGCTATCAGCAAATTCAAATCGGTGAATTTCAAATCAAACCTTTCGCTTAAATAAAAATTGGTAAGGCTTCCTTTATATAGATAAATGCCACTACGGATATTGATTTTATGCCAAACGATATGGTCTATACCACCATCTTCACCGGTCTCCAGCATCAGCGGCATCAACACATTACTGATGGCCTGTGAAGCGGTACGGGCAAAGCCACTGGGAATATTGGGCACACAATAATGGATCACTTCATACTTGGTAAAGACCGGTTTTTCATGACTGGTTACTCTACTGGTTTCAAAACAACCCCCATGATCAATACTTACATCCACAATAACACTGCCCGGGCGCATATTGCTTACCGTTTCTTCTGTTACCACAACCGGTGTTCGGCCCGCAGCCCCGCTTAATGCACCTACAGCCACATCGCAGGTTTTTAATTGTTTGGCTAAAATTTTAGGTTCCAGTACCGAGGTCCATAACCTAACCCCAATATTATTCTGCAATCGCTTGAGCCGGTAAATGCTGTTATCAAATATCTTTACGCTGGCACCCATAGCCAATGCTGTACGGGCCGCATATTCGCCAACGATGCCTGCTCCAATGATGATCACTTTGGTTGGCGGTATGCCACTGATACCCCCAACCAAAACGCCTTTGCCATTATTGGTTTTGCTTAAATACTGCCCGGCAATCAGCATCACGGCACTGCCTGCAATTTCACTCATACTGCGCACAATGGGATTGTGTCCGGTATCATCTTTTAAATTTTCGAAACTTAATGCGGTTATTTTTTTATCCATCATCTTCTGCAACAGCTCACGCTTCATCGCTGCCAGGTGAATGGGGGAAATGATGTATTGATTGGGCTTAAGCAATTCGCATTCACTTTCACTAACGGGTGCACTTTTAACCAGAATATCACATTCAAAAACCTCTTTTTTATCGTAGGCAATTTTAGCCCCTGCCTCACTGTAATCTTTATCTGTATAACTGGCCCCATCACCGGCTTTTGTCTCCACCACTACCCGATGCCCGTTAGCGATCATCACACCTACGGCTTCGGGTGTGAGGGCGATCCGGTTTTCATTAAATGAATTTTCTTTGGGAATGCCGATCAACAACTCTGTACCCTTAGGCTTTATATCCAGGGTTTCTTCCAGGGTTTCGTACGTGAATGAGGGCGATACAAAGGGTTTTGATGTTGCCATAATGGTGTTTTGGAAGCCTACAAATTACAAATTATATTTCAGCTTTCGGGTATTATCATCAACCGTTACAATCGTCAGGTGCCAGGTATTATCCGGAAAAATGCCTTTGGCTTTCTCCGGCCACTCCACCAGGCAAATATGTCCCGAATAAAAGCAATCCTCAATGCCGGCCTGAATGGCCTCATCATCGTCTTTAATGCGGTATAGATCCATATGATAAACCGTTTGCCCGGCCTGGGTTTCATATTGATTGATGATGGAAAATGTAGGGCTGGTAACCACATCCTTTACCCCCATCGCTTTACATAACGCATGTATTAAAGTGGTTTTGCCTGCCCCCATTTCGCCATGAAATGCCAACACTTTATAATGGGCGGCTGCTGCCAATATATGAGTTGCCGTTTCCTGTATTTGAGCCAAGTTAAAATTTACCTCCATGTTGCAAAGATATTTTCCTGCATTAGTAATTGAGTCACAATTTCAATGAATAATTTTACATTATGGAAAAAGTTGACTGGAAAGTAGAAGGGATGACCTGCACCAACTGTGCATTAAGTATTAACCGATACCTTATAAAAGAAGGATTAAAGGAAGTAAAAGTAAATTTTATTGGTGGTGAAGTAAGTTTTGAGTTGAATGGAAATCATACAAAAGAGCAGCTTGTTAAAGGAATTGGCGATTTAGGTTATAAAGTGGTTAATGAAAATGAAAAATCAAAAGTAAAAAGTAAAAAATTCTTCTCCAATCACTTGCAACGCTTTCTTTTTTGCCTGCCGTTTACATTGATTTTAATGCTGCACATGCTGCCCTGGCATATCCATTTTTTAATGAATCCCTGGATACAACTGGCGATATGTATACCCGTTTACCTGGTGGGTATGGGTTATTTTGGTATAAGCGCTGTAAAAAGTTTACGCCATGGCATTCCCAATATGAATGTATTAATTGCCCTTGGTGCTACTGCCGCTTTTGTGTACAGTTTAATAGGCAGTATTGGTCATTTAGGAATGGACTATATTTTTTATGAAACCACCGCCACCATTATCACCCTGGTTTTTTTAGGCGAATGGGTTGAGCATAAATCGGTAGCCAGCACGCAAAAGGAATTAAATAAACTGGCGGCGCAGCAAAAAGTAATGGCCAATATGATTGCTTTTGATGAGCAGCACAAGGAATTGATCTTTGCTGTTGAGAATACCAATTTGCATGTTGGTGATCTGATTTTAATTAAGAGCGGCGAACAGGTGCCCATGGATTGTAAAATTTTATGGGGTGATGTACATGTAAATGAATCTTTATTAACCGGTGAGAGTAAACCACTGCATAAAACAAAAAAAGATCTTTTAATTGGTGGTAGTTTAATCACCGATGGAACGGTAAAAGCACAGGTAACGGCTGTTGGAAAAGATACCGTGCTCAGTAATATTTTAACCCTGGTAAAACAGGCACAGGGCGAAAAGCCACCCATTCAGCAACTGGCTGATAAGATCAGCGCCCTGTTTGTTCCGGCAGTTTTGGGTATCGCTGTACTCAGTTTTTTAATAAATTATTTTGTTTTTGATATCAGCGGCAGCAGTTCTTTAATGCGCAGTATAGCGGTGCTGGTAATCAGTTGTCCCTGTGCCATGGGCCTTGCCACGCCTGCTGCCATTGCAGTTGGACTGGGCCGTGCAGCAAAAAACGGGATCCTGTTCCGCAATGCAAAAAGTCTGGAGTTGTTTAAAAGTATTACTACTGTTGTATTTGATAAAACCGGCACACTTACTAAAGGACAGATGAGCATTAGCAGCTGGCAAAGTGATTTAGATGAAAATTTATTTAAGCAACTTGTTTTTTCGCTTGAAAAATATTCAAACCATCCTATTGCCAAAGCTATTACTATCGATTGGAAAATAAACAACCCCATTAACTGGAAAAAGATTGAAGAGATAAAAGGCTTGGGTATGACAGCCGAAGATGCAGATGGAAACGTTTACCAGTTGGGGTCTTACAGACTGGCAGCAGCCTATACAGCAGATGAAACACATACCGCCTATTTATTACAAAATGATAAACTGGTTGGCTGGTTTGATATGGAAGACGACATCAGGCCCGAAGCCAAAGACGTGATCAGTTATCTGCATTCAAAAAATATACAAACCATTTTATTAAGTGGCGACAGTTTGGAAAGAACTCAAAAAATAGCCACTCTGTTAGGGATTGATCAGGTATATGCCGAAAAAAATCCGGAAGAAAAATTACTAATCATTGAGCAATTGAATAAAGAAAACCCGGTTGCGATGGTTGGCGATGGCATTAATGATGCGCCGGCATTGGCCAAAGCCACCATTGGTATTTCTATGAGTGATGCCACACAATTAGCTGTGCAGAGTGCGCAGGTCGTGTTAATGAATAAAGGCATTCAGCATTTGCCTTTGGCTTTGGGCCTGGGTAAACATACATTCATCACCATTAAAGGAAATCTTTTCTGGGCCTTTATTTACAATATTGTTGCCATACCCATTGCGGCTGTTGGTTTATTACAACCCGGTTTGGCTGCGCTGGCCATGGGTTTTAGTGATGTGGTGCTGGCCATCAATTCTATTTGGTTGAATTATAAGAAAGTGGTTTAAAAAGAAAATTCACCGGTTTTCATATCAATGCAGGTTGCTAAAGGTTGCATTTTGGGGTCATCAATGTAAGGAATAGAATCTACCAACAGCGGTTTGCCGGATATAAAAACAAGCGTAATAAAAACTCCACTGTTCATAAAAACTCCTGCTGCTAATCCGGCAGACAACCCCGTTAATCCGGCAGCTAATCCTGTATTAAAATTATTGTTATTGCGCCTTATAGTATTTTCAACATAGCCGGAAACAACAAAGCCTGTCCCCTTTCTTTCTATCGGAATTAATGATTCTTCATGGTATTTATATACTTCTCCATTTTTGCAAATGCCCCACACGTTCAAAGTATCTTTCCGGCCGTTTTCTGCTGCATTAACTAATTTTACTTTTTTCTTTTTTCCAACAACCGTTTCATATTTTTTTACAGAGGGATTATTGGCAAGAAATTCCTCATAACTGGCATAAGCACCTTCCCGGTAATTACTATCAACCAATATGGGAGCAATTGTTTTTTGTACCGCCTTGAAAGTTATTTGTTCAACCGTTAAACCATCCACAGGTTGGTCCAGTAAATTTTTCCCTGTTAGCAATGTTCTTTTTAAAAGCACTCTTAAAGCATTCTCCAGATCGGGGCCATGCCCACTTGACATATTTAAAACTAAAAACACAGTATCTATGCTGCATACTTTTTTAAATAAGTTTCCATCAGATGAAATATAAGCATCTGCATTAAAGCGGGTATAGGAGCAGTCTATAGAACCAATAGCAGGCGAAATTTGGATAGCAGTATAATCTGTAGCACCTAATTTTGCCCCAAACCGCAAATCTTTTATCATCCAAAATATAGTTGCGCCATCTTTCTTATATTCATGCTTATACATTCTGTTTACCTGTTTCTGCAAAATTTCGGTAAGCGGTTTCTTAAATATTAATGTTGCTATTGAAAAGTTCATGCCTTTGTGGGCATATCCCATTCTTATGCTATCACTAACAGTTTGTATTACCCTTATGCCCGAAACATGAATAGAATTTTCCGGAAACTCTGCAATTGGTAATTCCGGCATGTCAATTTTTACAAACTTCTCTTTGAGTTTTGCTTTTTGTGCATTAACTGATATTACACAACTTATCAGCAGGAATAGAAAAGTTGTTTTCATAATTTTAAATTTACAGATCCGCAGGGCAAAATACACAAGTAGTATTTAATTGATAGCTAAAATACTTCAAAAGGTTTTAATTTCAATTCTCAAACTTTCAGGTTGAACATTCATGAAATCTTAAAACAATATTGGGGTTTTGATCAGTTTCGCCCGCTGCAGGAGGATATTATTAATGCGGTATTGGATGGAAACGATACACTGGCCTTATTACCAACAGGTGGCGGTAAATCCATTTGTTTTCAGGTACCGGCAATGGCCAGGGATGGCTTGTGTTTGGTGGTGAGTCCGCTGATCGCTTTAATGAAAGACCAGGTAGAGGGCTTAAAACAAAAAGGCATTCCGGCTTTAGCCATTTACTCGGGCATGCATTTTTTAGACATAAAAAAAACACTTCAAAATGCCGCTTATGGGCATTATAAATTTCTGTATGTTTCTCCCGAACGATTAGAGACCAGCTTGTTTTTAGATTTTTTGCCAGCCCTCAATATTAATTTACTGGCTGTAGATGAGGCCCATTGTGTGTCGCAATGGGGGTACGATTTCAGGCCGCCTTATTTGCGTATTGCCGGCCTCAGGACATGGCTGCCGGGCGTTCCTGTACTGGCTTTAACAGCTTCGGCAACCCAGGTTGTGCAGGTTGATATTTGTAACAAATTGGCCCCACAGCCCCCTGTTTTGGAACATCCCTGGAAAAAGTTTCAGCAATCCTTTGAACGAAAGAATCTGTCATACAGTGTTTTTAATGCGCCGTCTAAACAAAATAAATTACTGGAGATATTAAAAAATGTACCGGGTACAGCCATTGTATATTGTAAAAGCCGTAAACATACCAAAGAGATCGCCGATCTGTTAAATTTAAACAGCATCGGGGCCGATTATTATCATGCCGGTTTAAGTAATGACGACAGACATAAAAAACAGGAAGACTGGATCCGTAATAGAACACGTGTGATCGTTAGTACCAATGCCTTTGGCATGGGTATAGATAAAGCTGATGTAAGAGCCGTGGTACATTATGATGTACCCGATTGCCTCGAAAATTATTATCAGGAAGCCGGCCGTGCCGGCCGGGATGGCAAAAGAGCTTATGCCGTTCTATTATTTACCAATAAAGAAATCCAAAACTTACAGGAACAGTCCCCTATTCGATTTCCAAAAGAAGAGATGATCAAGGAGGTTTATATTGCCCTGATGAATCATTTGCAAATTCCTGCAGGATCTGGTGAAGGCCTGAGCTATGATTTTGATATCGCTGCTTTTACAACGGCCTTTAAAATCAATATACTTACAGCAACCTATGCCATTAAAGCCTTAGAGCAGGAAGACATCATCAGTTTTAATGCTGTTTTTTTTAAACCTTCAACTGTTGTATTCACCAGCAACAGGGAAGAACTGACAGATTTTGAAAAGCAATACCCTGCACTGGAGCCCTTAGTAAAGGGATTGCTGCGATCGTATGAAGGTATTTTTGATTTTCCGGCTACGGTTTATGAAACTAAACTGGCCAAATTCATTGGTTGTGATGTTGTTCAATTAAAACAAGATCTGAAAAAACTGAATGCCTATGGCATCATCAGTTATTCGGCACAAAAAGATACACCACAGATCACGCTTTTACAGAACAGGATGTATACTGATCATTACCAGATAAAAACAGTTGATTACCTGAAAAGGAAACAAAATTTTGAAGATCGTGTACAGGCCATGATTGATTATATTAAAAAACCGGCCGGTTGCCGCAGTGCGCATATTGCCGGCTATTTTACAGATGTAAAAATAAGTGCCTGCAGTATTTGCGATCATTGCATCAATGAAAAAGTCATTTATATTTCCACCGACGAATTTAATAGTCTGACAGATCAAATTACCCGACAACTAAAAGCGGTGGCCTTATCTGCAGAAGATATTTTGATAACGCTGAAAGGGATTAAAAAAGAAAAAATTTGGCGGGTGATCAATTACCTGTTGGCAGAAAATAAAATTGAATCCGATGCTGATGGAAAGATCCGTTTAAAGTAAGTATTCCTGTGTATAAAAATAAAAAAGGGACCAAGATAGAAATCTAGTCCCGCTTTAAAATCCAATATCCTATGAAAAACCGAAACGAAGATAATGAGGTTTTTACTATTATGCAACATTTTTATAAAGTAATTTGAAATTATTATTAAAAGACAATGTGTAAAAACTACATCACTGCTTGCTCAACTATTTTTTAATTAATTGACAATCAATTAATTATGAATTTATTTATTAATCAATTTTACGCTTTTATACTTACCTTTTTTATATTGAAAACTAGCTACCTGGTACCAGGCAATGGCTTCATTAACCAGGCTGTTGGAGTTATTGATTGGGGTATTTAGGCCGGTGTTAAAATCGGGTTTATACGTTTTTATTTTTTGCCTGGGAGATAAAATAACCAGTTTATCTTGTGCTACAAAACCCATATCCTGATAGGTACTGATAAAAGCCCGTTCGGAGCCTGCATTAATTTTATACAGATCATACCCTAAAAACCGGCTTGTATAATTCAGGTTAAGCATTCCTAAAAGTGTTGGTGCCAAATCAATTTGGCTGGCCAGTCGGTTTTCAATTGCCGGTTTTATTAATTGCGGCGCATAAATAATACAGGGAATATGGTAGCGGTTAACCGGCAGATCGGTTTTACCTGCACTTTTAGCACAGTGATCGGATACAATAACAAACAAGGTATTATTAAACCAGGGTTTTTGTTGTGCATCATTTATAAATTTATTAATGGCATAATCGGTGTATTTAACGGCGCCCTGTATGGATTGATGTGCAGGTGAAATATCGATTCTGCCTTCGGGATAGATGTAGGGCCGGTGGTTACTTACCGTCATGATATGATTAAAAAAAGGTTTGCCGCTGCCAAAACTTTTATCGCATTGCTGAATGGTATAATCAAATGCCGCCTCATCATCGGCACCCCAGGCAGTGGTCAGGTGTATGAGGCTGTCGGGTATATCTCTTTTGTCCAATACGGTATAGCCGCTGTTACCAAAAAACTTACCCATATTATCAAAGAACGCATTGCCACCATAAATATACTTGCAGTCGTAGCCTTTATCTTTTAACACACTGCCCATGGTAAACATATCATCATTATCGGGGCGGCGCACAATGGACTGGCCGGGTGTTGGCGGAATGGCCATAGACAAGGCTTCGAGCCCTCTTACGGTTCTGGTGCCGGTGGCATAAAACTGATCGAACCACAAGCCGTGCGGAATAAGCGAGTCTAAAAAAGGTGTAATATTTTCGGTGTTGCCAAAACGCTTAAAATAATCTCCGCTAAAGCTTTCCACGCTGATGAGAACAATGTTCCATCTGTGTTCCGGACTATCATTTTTTATCCGGCGTTCAATGCTCAACGGGTCGCTGGTAAATGTGGCATTGGGTTGCTGCAGCAAATGGCGTAACAGGGCAAAATTGGCGGTATCGTTGCGGGTGGCATAAAATGTATTGTAATCAATTTCATTGTTCCAGAAAGCAGCGCCAAATTCATAAATACCATTACCACCCAGTTCGTTCACATAATTATTGTTGCTGCTGTTTTTAAACCTGTTATTCACCAAAAAATAACCGGCAACGGGTAATAACATAAAGGCCAAAAAGAACAGGCTTCTTTTTCCAAAACGCATACTGAGTGCCTGCGAAGCGGTCAGTTTTTTTCGTACAACAAACAGGATGGCCGCCGTTGCCAGCAATACGGCAGAAGCTATTACAGGTATATTATACGACTCCCAGATATTGCCAAGTACTTCTGTAGTGTACACCAGGTAATCAACGGCAATAAAATTATAGCGCACATTAAATTCATCCCAGAAAATGATTTCGCCGCCAACATTTAAAACAAGGATGAGTGTTATTAAAAAGAAAAGGATAAAAAGCGGCATGCGCTGCCATTTTTTTTGATACCAGCTGTCTTTCATCAGCCAGCAATACAAGGCCACCGGTATGGCGAAGAAACTGCAAACCACCAGATCGTAAAATAAGCCGATGAAAAAGATGCTGATGATATGCAGGGCCGACAGCTCGATATTTGACCAGCTCATCAGCAGCAAACTTACCCTGGTAATAAAACTCAGCGTAAACAAAATAAGCGCCAAAACCAGCAAGGGGCCAAAGCGGTGATTGTATATTGATTTTAATTTTTGCATATTGCAAAAATACGAAGAGCCGGTTTAACAACCGGCTCCTGGTATTAACTTTAACCTGATTAGTTAAACCAGCCCTTGCTTTTTGTACTTCTGCTGCGGCCGCCCAATCCTAAAGCACCCAATAAAGAGCGTACAATAATATTACCACCTGTACGAACCATACTTTTTACGATGGTATTATTAGCCACTTTTTCGAATGTTGATGGCGCCTCTTTCTCCGCTTTTTTTGAGGTGGTTGTTGTATCTTCTTCTGCCGATTTCTCTGCGGCTTCCTGCAATTTAGCCGTCAGTATTTCGTAGGCGCTTTCGCTGTCGATGGTCTTATTGTATTTGGCCACCATTTTAGATCCGGTATTTATGGCATCTATTTCCTCATCGATTAAAATATCCATGCGGCTGCGTGGTGCACACAGCATGGTATGTGCCAGTGGTGTTGGAATACCTTTTTCGTTAAGCATGGTTATTAATGCTTCGCCGATGCCCATTTGGGTTATCAGATCTTCGGTTTTATAAAATTCGGTTTCGGGATAATTCTCTGCCGTTTGCTTGATCACTTTTCGGTCGGCTGCAGTAAAGGCCCGCAAAGCATGTTGTATTTTTAAACCCAATTGCGCCAGCACACTGGCCGGCACATCCATGGGGTTTTGAGTGCAAAAGAAAATACCAATACCTTTTGAGCGGATCAGTTTTACAATGGTTTCTATCTGTTGCAATAAGGCCGAACTGGCCTCATTAAAAATAAGGTGTGCCTCATCAATAAAAATAACCAGTTTGGGTTTGTCCAGGTCGCCTTCTTCTGGTGAGCTGGCATACAGTTCGGCCAGCATCTGCAACATGAATGTGGAGAATAGTTTTGGTTTATCCTGCAGGTCGGTTACCCGCAACACGCTGATCATGCCTCTTCCGTCGTCGGCGATACGCATCAGGTCATCTACCTCAAAACTTCGTTCACCAAAAAAAATATCGGCACCCTGTTGTTGCAGTTCAATCACTTTGCGCAGGATGGTTCCGGTAGAGGAGGTTGAAATTTTTCCATAGAGTTTTTCTATTTCGGTTTTGCCCTCATCGCCGATGTATTGCAATACTTTGATAAAGTCCTTAAGGTTGAGCAACGGCAACCGGTTATCATCACAATATTTAAAGATCAATGCCACAATGCCGCCCTGCGTATCGTTCAGCTCTAAAATCTTACTCAACAGCACCGGCCCAAATTCACTTACGGTTGCCCTTAGGTGAACACCTTTTTGTCCGGTTAACGTCATTAATTCTGTTGGAAATAATGCCGGCTTGTAAGCACAATTCAGTTTTTGATAACGGTCTTTTATTTTATCATTTTCGGTACCCATGGCAGCAATACCACTGAGGTCGCCTTTAATATCCATCAGCATTACCGGTACGCTGTTATCGCTTAAAAATTCGCTGATCACCTGCAGGGTTTTCGTTTTACCGGTACCGGTAGCTCCGGCTATTAAACCATGGCGGTTCAATGTTTTTAACGGCAGATAAATACCGGCTTCTGCAACCACTTCGCCATCCAGCATGGCGGCTCCTAATTTTACCGATTCGCCTTTAAAGGTATAGCCATTATTGATGGCCTGTAAAAATGCGTCTTTGTTGGGCATGGGTTATTTTTTGGGAAAGTTACGAATGAATTGGAAAACAGGCTACAAGTATAAATTTACTGTTAAAGAGTTATTTTTTATCGTTTATCAATAATTTTCTATACTTTTACCAGTACTTCTTAAATGCTAACCGGTATGTTTCAAATGAAATTCAGGATTATTTTACTTTTACTGCTGTTGGTTTATTTTTTTGTTAGCGGTCTTTTTAACATTCCGCAGCAGGTATTTTTTAATGTGTCGGCAACGGCCAATTACCAGCAAAAAAATATACCCTTAAAAAATTACCAACAGGCCTATGTTTTACCACAGGGTAAAATAGCCATGATCAATCTTAGTAAATTTGAAAGATGGCTGGCACCCGAAATAAATGGCAATGATAGTCTTCAGTTATGTTTTGTGATTGCTTATTTACTTATTATAGCCCTCTGGTTATTTAAACTCAATATTGACAAACCTTTTTTAGCGGATATATCTAAGGCTATAAAATTATTAGGATACGGGATTCTTATTTTTAGTTTTATCGTTTATATACGAGACCTCTATTTCAGCAAATTAATTGCTGCGCATTCAGAAAATGAATTTAGTTTAAACTATACCAATTCATGGTTATACGGATTAACCAGTTCAGCCATTTTTATCTGGCTCAGTAAAGCTTATAAAAAGGCAAACGAACTTCAAAACGAACAGGATTTAACAGTTTAATATGCCCATAGTAGTAAACCTTGATGTGATGCTGGCCCGCCGCAAAATGAGCTTAACCCAACTCAGTGAGCGGGTGGGTATTACCATTGCCAATATGAGCATTTTAAAAAGTGGCAAAGCCAGGGCCATACGCTTTAGTACTTTAGAAGAAATATGTAAAGTGTTAGAATGCCAGCCCGGCGATATTTTAGCGTATATGAATGACAAAGATTTTAAAAAATTAATGGGATAACATAATCTCCTAATCCTCTTAAGTTGAATTAACTTTGCGCCATGAAACCACTACTATGTACCATTGGCCTGATCAGCATTATTATATTATTTGGTTTTTCCATTGAACCGGAACAGGCGGTTATTAAAAACAAAGCCGACCTCGGCAAAAAATTATTTTCCGAAAAAATATTATCTAAAGATTCCTCGGTAAGCTGTGCCAGTTGCCATATACCCTCCTATGCATTTGCCGATACGCTGGCTTTTAGCAGGGGTATTGAAGGCAAACTTACAAAACGAAATACCCCGTCTGTTTTGAACATGAAAAACCGGCCTTATTATTTTTGGGATGGCCGGGCGGCTTCGCTGGAGGAACAGTCTTTAATGCCCATTATAAATCCCGATGAAATGGGATTGCCCATTGAAGAAGCCATTAGCAGATTAAACAGTTCGGCCGAATACAAAATGCTTTTTAAAAAAATTTTTAACCAGAAGCCCGATGCCAAAAACCTGGCGGCAGCCTTTGCCGCCTTTGAAGAGACCTTAGAAACGGTTGACAGTAAGTTTGACGACTGGAGTAATGACCTTAAAAAATTTACGCCAGCAGAAGAAAGGGGAAGGGTACTGTTTGTTGGCGATAAGGCCAAGTGTTTTGATTGTCACCGCATGGAAGATTTTACCACCGATGAATTTAAAAATATTGGCCTGTACAATGCCGCGGATTTAAATGATGCCGGGTTGTTTAACATCAGCAAAAAGGAAACCGACCTGGGTAAATTTAAAACACCCGGTTTGCGCAATATTGCCGTTACGGCTCCCTATATGCACAATGGTATGCTAAAAACCCTGGAAGACGTTGTGGACTATTATAACAACCCGCAACAATTTGTACCCCATGCCATCAATATAGATGATGCACTTAAAAAACCGTTGGGCCTTACAGATAATGAGAAAAAAGATATTGTTACTTTTTTAAGAACACTTACAGACAAGGCCTATTTAAAATAGTTATTGAGTGCGTGGCTAATGCCCTGTTGACTAACGACTGATTTTTACCTTTAACAAAAAATTAGGCACTATATTCGCTGTATACAAATTGATTTAATGTTATTTGCTAATAAACCTAAAAAAAATGGACCCGATTAAACCACAAATTCTATTATGCGAAGATGACACTAACCTTGGCATGGTACTTAAGAACTACCTGGAATTAAATGATTACAGTGTTACACTGGAAAGAGACGGAAAGCTTGGGCTGGCTGCTTTTCAACGTGAAAAATTTGACTTATGCCTGTTGGATGTGATGATGCCCAATATGGATGGCTTTACGCTGGCAGAAGAGATACGTGATGTAAACCCTGATGTACCCTTGTTCTTTTTAAGTGCAAAGACCATGAAAGATGATATCATTCAGGGTTATAAACTTGGTGCAGATGATTATATTACCAAACCTTTCGACAGCGAAGTATTGTTGCTTAAAATTAAAGCGATATTAAAACGTAATGAGGAATTACACCGCGAAGAAGTTAATGCAGAATATGACCTGGGCAAGTATCATTTTAATCCACGCCTGAGAGAATTAATTATTGATGGCAAGACACAAACGCTTTCGCCAAAAGAAAACGAGTTGTTGAAAATGCTGAGTGAATATAAAAATGATCTGCTGAGCCGCGAAATTGCCTTGAAAAAAATATGGGGCAGCGATACCTATTTCAATGGCCGCAGTATGGATGTGTATATTGCCAAATTGCGTAAATATTTAAGAGAGGATGACGCCCTTGAAATTGTGAATATTCATGGCAACGGATTCAGGCTGGTTGTTACAGAATGATGCCGGAGATCAAAAAAAATAATAACAAGCGCCCCTGCCTAATTGCGGGGGTTTTTTTTGAGTATCCCCGCCTTGTCTCCTCACAATCGGGCTGTAGCAGCCCACAATACATTACCAGGGCTATTGCGCTGCCTATTTATTTAGTATCATTAAAAAGCAAATGATCCTGGCCGCCGGAGGCCGATTTTTTGCCCAGGTGCGCATAGGCTTTAGCGGTAGCTTCTCTGCCCCTTGCGGTACGCTGTAAAAAACCTTCCTGAATTAAAAACGGTTCGTACACTTCTTCCAGTGTGCCTACTTCTTCGCCAACGGCAGTGGCAATGGTGGTGATGCCTACCGGGCCGCCCTTAAATTTATCGATGATGGTATGTAAGATGCGGTTGTCCATTTCATCGAGCCCATGCTTATCTACATGCAATGCTTTTAAGGCATGCTCGGTAATGCCCAGATCAATAACGCCATTGCCAATAACCTGTGCAAAATCCCTCACCCGGCGTAACAGGCCATTGGCAATACGTGGTGTACCCCGGCTGCGGCCCGAAATTTCCTGAGCTGCATCGCTGGTAATTTTTGTACCCAATATTTTTGATGACCTGAGAATAATATTTTTTAAAGTAATGGCATCATAATATTCCAATCTGGATTTTATACCAAATCGCGAAAGCAGTGGTGCTGTAAGTAAGCCGCTTCGGGTGGTTGCGCCAATTAAGGTAAACGGATTAAGGTTTATTTGCACGCTTCGGGCATTGGGGCCGCTGTCGATCATAATATCGATCCTAAAATCTTCCATGGCCGCATACAAATACTCTTCTACAACGGTACTCAGGCGATGTATCTCATCAATAAATAAAACATCATTGGGTTCTAAATTGGTAAGTAAGCCAGCCAGATCGCCGGCCTTTTCAATAACCGGGCCGCTGGTTTCTCTGATATGTACACCCAACTCATTAGCCACAATACGCGACAGGGTTGTTTTACCCAGTCCCGGCGGGCCATGAAACAGGATATGATCCAATGCTTCGCCACGCATTTTGGCTGCTTTAATAAAAATAGTAATATTATCTATTATCTGTGCCTGGCCCGAAAAATCAATGATAGCCGAAGGCCTGATGGTGTTTTCAAATTCTTTTTCGGCCGAATTCAGGTTATCGGCTTCACTATTTAAATTGGGGTTGGCCATGAATCGTTTTTATTGAATGCTGTAAAATTAATCATTAAATCTATTAATCAGCCCGTTTACCAGATGCCTCTCACCCCAGCATTTCGCCATTAATCAAAACAGCACTTAATTTCGCTATATTGAGTAGTAATTTTGCATGATGAATAAAACAGGTAAAAGATATTGGTTATCGCAAATAACCGGCTGGGGCGTTTGGGGGCTGATCATTTTGTATTTTAATTTTGTGGTTTTTGGCGACCGGTTAAAGGAACAAGGTGGGCAAAAGGAGAATTTGATCAGTCTGGTTATTTTTTTAGGAGCCGGTATTTTAACCACGCATATACTTCGGCTGATTATAAAAAGGACCAACTGGTTAAAATTTTCGTATACCCGCATCGTTTTTCTTTTTCTGATATCTGTTATTACAACGGGTACTGTTTTATTTTATGGCGCTAATTTTATTGAATACAAGTCGGGTTATTCGTACGAAAAATTTGTGATCAATAAACGGTTTGAAAAGGCTCAAAAGATGGAAGCCCAGTTTGGGATGGATTCGGTAGCCTATTTCAAAAAAGAGGAATTGGCAAAAGACAGCAGCATTAAAAAAGGCATTGCTGAAATAAAAAAATCGACCGGCTGGTGGCGCAATAAAAAAGGCGTTTGGGTGTACGAGGGTAAGACTGATCTGTTAAGTATTTACTATAATCTTTTACTGATTTCGATCTGGATGTTGATCTATATTTTGTATCACTATGTAGAAAAAAACAGGAATGATCAGTTGGATCGGTTAAAGCTGGAGTCTACGGTAAAAGAGCTGGAATTAAAAACCATCAAGTCGCATATCAATCCACATTTTATTTTTAATTCATTAAACAGTATTCGGGCGTTGGTAGATGAAAATCCCAAGCGGGCGCGGCGGGCCATTACTGAATTAAGCAATATTTTGCGCAGCAGTATGCAGACCGAAAAATCGGAAACGGTAAGTTTGGAAAGGGAGCTGGAAATTGTAAAAGATTACCTGGCCCTGGAACA
>CANKNL010000039.1 GCA_947483345.1 Chitinophagaceae bacterium
ATTTTGTTATGCGCATTTCTTTCTGCCCCATGGTCCCTATTTTAGGGATAGTTCAGGCGCTGTTAATTCAGCCGTTCAAATACCCGACCTGTATAATAAATCGCTTTACCTATCTTATTTAAAATATACGAATACCATTATTAAAAACCTGGTGAAAAATATTGTTGCCGGCGACCCGCAGGCCATCATCATCATCATGAGCGACCATGGTTTTTACGATTACCTGAGCCCAGGCGAATACGACCCCTATAATTTCGATAATTTCTGCCTTATTAGGGAGCCTGTAAACAAATCGTATTTTAATAATAACCGGATGAGCAATGTTAACTTATTTCGTTATTTATTTAATAACCAGTTTGGGCAAAGCCTGGATTATTTAAAAGACAGCACCGTGTTTGTAACCGAAGACCCGGCTGTGCTCAGGTAGATCGTTTTAAATGGTTTCTCACTTCAAAAATCTCCAAGCCATTTTTTTACAAATATTGAATTAAGCCACTAAGACAAGAAGAAAAAATGCATAACCATTTTACTTGCTGCCTTCTGGTCTTTTTCGGCTAACCGGTTTTTACAGAAAATTTCGGAAAACGCATCCTTATGTTCAGAAACTATCCATTTTCGGCACTATTTTATACTTTTTGAGTGGCCCGGCTTGCAAATAGCTGACAAAATTGCACAATTTCTCAAATGGCATAATCATTGCCATTTTCTGATTAATCAAATTAAAATTTATATCATGGGAAAGATTATAGGAATTGACTTAGGAACCACTAACAGTTGTGTTTCTGTTATGGAAGGTAACGAACCGGTAGTTATTGCCAACGAAGAAGGCCGTCGTACAACCCCGTCGGTAGTGGCTTTTCTTAAAAATGGTGAGCGTAAAGTAGGTGATCCTGCCAAGCGCCAGGCCATCACCAATTCGCAAAACACCATTAGTAGTGTTAAGCGTTTTATGGGCCGCCGGTTTGATGAAGTGACCGAAGAGATCAGCCATTGGAGCTATAAAGTTGTAAAAGGTGACAATAATACGGTTCGTATTGACATAGATGGCAGACAATATACCCCACAGGAAATAAGTGCCATGGTATTACAAAAAATGAAGAAAACTGCTGAAGATTACCTGGGTGCAGAAGTAACTGATGCGGTAATTACCGTACCTGCTTACTTTAATGATGCCCAGCGCCAGGCAACTAAAGAAGCTGGTGAAATTGCGGGTTTAAATGTTCGTCGTGTGGTAAATGAGCCAACAGCCGCAGCTTTGGCTTATGGCCTTGACAAGGGTGGGAAAGACCATAAAATTGCCGTATTTGATCTGGGTGGTGGTACTTTTGATATTTCTGTTTTGGAATTGGGTGATGGTGTATTTGAAGTGAAATCTACAAATGGCGATACCCACCTGGGCGGTGATGATTTTGATAAAGTAATTATGGATTGGCTGGCTGATGAATTTAAAAATGACGAGGCTATCGATTTGCGTAAAGATCCAATGGCCTTACAACGTTTAAAGGAAGCATCAGAAAAAGCCAAGGTAGAATTATCTGCCAGTACCGAAACTGAAATAAACCTGCCTTATGTAACAGCCGTTGATGGTGTACCTAAGCACTTGGTTAAAAAATTAACCCGTGCAAAATTTGAAGCCCTGGCTGATAAATTATTTGCACGTTGCCTTACACCTTGCGAAAAGGCATTGAAAGATGCCAATATGAGCACATCAGAAATTGATGAAATAATCATGGTGGGTGGTAGCAGCCGAATTCCTAAAGTATTGGAACTTGTTGAAAAATTCTTTGGTAAAAAACCTAACCGTGGTGTTAATCCTGATGAGGTAGTTGCGGTAGGCGCAGCCATACAGGGTGCTGTTTTAAGCGGCGATATTAAAGACGTATTATTACTGGATGTAACACCTTTAAGTTTGGGTATTGAAACGATGGGCGGTGTTATGACCAGATTAATAGACAGCAACACAACCATCCCAACAAAAAAATCGGAAGTTTTTTCTACCGCAAGCGATAATCAGCCAGGTGTACAGATTCATGTACTGCAGGGCGAACGCCCCATGAGTAACCAAAATAAAAGTCTGGGTACTTTTAATTTGGATGGCATACCGCCTGCACCACGTGGTGTACCACAGGTAGAAGTGATCTTTGATATTGACGCCAATGGTATTTTGCATGTAACGGCAAAAGACAAAGGCACCGGTAAAGAACAAAAGATCCGTATTGAATCGGGTAGCGGTTTAAGCAAAGAGGAAATTGAAAAAATGAAGAATGATGCTAAGGCTAATGAAGAAAGCGACAAACTGGAAAAAGAAAAAGTTGAAAAAATTAATGGAGCCGATAGCTTAATATTTCAAACAGAAAAACAGCTGAAAGAATATGGCGAAAAAATACCTGAAGATAAAAAAGCAGCTATTGAAACGTCGTTAACCAAATTAAAAGAGGCCCATAAAACACAGGATCTGGCCTTGATTGATACAGCCGTTACAGAAATGAATACCGCCTGGACAGCCGCCAGTGAGGACATGTATAAGGCCACACAGGAAGGAGCAGGTGCACAACAACCCGGTGCAGATGGTGCAGGCACCGATACCCATGCTGAGAACAGCGAAAGTAAAGTGGAGGATGTGCCGTTTGAGGAAGTGAAGTAAAAATAAAATGCCATCCCGTTAATTATTTAATATCGTGGGAGGTTGCCAGTTAATTTATAAAAAATACAAAGGCCGTTCAGTATTGAACGGCTTTTGTATTTAAAATATTAATCCGCCTTGTGTCTTCACGAACCGAAATCGCATGCTTAAATGATTGGTGAATACAGTACCCTTGGCGAAATGAAAAAGGGTTTAAACTTAAAAAAAATCATTGCCTGTTTTACTGCCTTTTATAAAAATAATAAGCCCCGGTGATGACATGGGTCGTAAAAATCGCAAGGGTAATCACTTAAAAGATCGGGCAGTTTTACTCATAAAACCGGCCATTATAATTTGATATTTAGGTGGGCTTTAAAATCCCGAAATTGTCTTTTTGAAAAATGGTATCATTTTATTAATACTCATCAGTCTTTGTGTTTCCTGTACACCTTCTGTAACCATGCAGCAGGCTGCAAGCAAAAATTATAAGCGTGCCAGATCGGTAAGATAAGTAACGCCTTCTGCAAACAGACTGTCGTTTTATTCTTGTTAACAGGCAAGTCAACACATTTCAATACCTTTAAACATTATATTCACAACCGCTACTCAACCTGTTCATGATTAAAAAGGGCTTTTATATTTTTTTTATTATTTCTGCTCTTATTCTAATTTATCAAGTCGTTGAAGCACAGGAAATCCCTCATCAAAAAGATACTTTTTTTCTGGCTAAGAAAAAAGGGTTACTGGGTAGATTTGGAAAAAGTATATCAATAACCCCTCCTGATGAAATACCCGTAAAAGTGGTCAATCCATTTTTAAAATATAAGGGAAAAATTATCCGCAGTATTGAAACAGTCAGGTTGGGGTTTGAGTATAATATTGATGATACATCGCGGATAAAAGAAAACTTTGGTGTTTCAGTTGGTAAACTGTTTCATAAAAACACCTCTAACAAAGTCATAAAACATAATCTTTTTTTTAACGAAGGCGATCTGTTATATCCTTACCTCATTGCTGATAACGAAAGGTATTTACGTGAATTGCCATATATTAAAGATGCCAGAATATTAGTGGAATTGGCAGAGGATAGTAACGATTCGGTGGATGTGGTCATTTTAACTAAAGATGTTTTTTCAATTGGCGGCAATTTCGCTATAAGCAGCAAAGACAAAGGCAGGGCAGAATTACGGGAAGAGAATTTTTTAGGCGGCGGAACCCGGCTTTCGATAAACACGTATTATGAAAATTCCAGATCGCCAAAGATGGGTATAGGCGGTGAGTTAGTCAGACGCAATATAGGCGGAACTTTCATCGATTGGGTCTCGGGTTACCGGGATTATAGGAATGCCTTTAGCAGTGATCGCAATCAGGAAACAGTAGTCTATACCCGGATAGAAAAGCCATTGGTTACGCCCTATATTCCCAGCACAGGGGCTTTGGAGTGGTCATACCAGAGAACAAGAAATGTTTATGATACGGATTCGCTTTACCGTAATAGTATCAAGTATGCCTTTTATAATATGGATGCCTGGTTTGGTTATAGCCTCGATAGTAAGCGTTCGTTATATGCCAATAAAGAAATAAAGGTTCACCGTTTTGTGGCCATCAGGGGGTTTAAACAACATTTTATAAGTATCCCTGTAAAATACAGGGATACTTTTGATTACCGGTTCACTGATTTTACCGGTGCTTTAGCGTCGCTTAATATTTTTAAACAGGTTTTTTATAAATCAAATTTCATTTACGGTTTCGGGCGTTTTGAAGATATTCCTGAAGGGTTTAGTGCTGTTGTAACAACAGGATTTGTAATTAAGCAAAATAGAAAAAGACCATACAGCGGCCTTGACTTAGCGTTGGCTAATTTTAGAAAAAAAGGATTTTATACAAATTATACCCTGAGGTTAGGCGGCTATTTTTACCGAAATCGTTTTGAAGATATTGACTTGGTGTTTGATGTAAACCACTTTACCAGGTTAAAAAAAATAAATAACAATTGGTATACCAGGATATTTATAAGTACGGGTATTTCGGCTCAGGCCAACCCGGTTTTAAATACACCACTTTTTTTAAACAGCGATTTTGGCTTGCCCTATTTTAGCAATCATACACTCAGTTCTGATTTGCGGGCTGCCATAAAAACGGAATCGGTTTTTTATAATACCAAGAAAATACTGGGATTTAGATTGGCTCCTTTTTTATTTTCAGATATCATTATACTTAAACCCACAAAACTTGGACTGCGGCACAGTGATATTTTTTCGGCTGTTGGCGGTGGGGTGCGTACCCGAAATGAAAACCTGGTATTTGGAACGATTGAGCTAAAAGGTTATTATTTCCCCCGGGTAAACGGCAATATGAAAGGATGGAAAATTGAACTCAATAGCAATATCCGGTTTAAATTCAGAAGTAACTTTATACGCCGGCCCGATTTTATTATTTCTAATTAATAGCCATAAGCTGCTACAAAGCTACTGATCATAATAGGCCTGCATTTTGCCGGAGATACATAAAAATGATTTCCCCAAGGGCAAGTGTTCACAAAAAAATCATAAACCCCAAACGTAAACTTCGTGGGATCATTTGATACCATTTTATTCCTCCCTGCACTTAATTTTTTTTTTAGGGCTGTATAATTACACTGCCGGTTTTAGTTTTAAATAAGCTGCAGTAAATATCTTTGTGCCTTACTAATTAATTAAAAAAATGCAAAAGCTGTTATCACCGTCCGCTAACCAAATGTTGCCATGTGATACAGCATTACCCCTAGGTACGAACAGTAAATGCTTTCTTATATTTACTTATCTTGTTATTGTTGCGGGCTACAGCCATGCCCAGGTGTACAGGCAGGAAGGGAAGAACAGGTACACTTTTGCGCAAACTACTTTTGGTTATGATCTTGAATATACACCTTCGGGCGGCTTTTCCTATTACCGCAATGCGCAGAACCAGCTGCAGAAGATACCAATAGGGAACGCTCTGGCACCTGCCATCAGTATAACCGGCCTGCATTTTTGGGGGCATGCCGAGTTTTTTACTACTTTTTCGCTGCCTGATATTGACCTGGTAAAAGATGCCACGCATGGCGAATACCAGCGTTTTAGTTCTACCGGATTCAAGTATTTTGTACAACCGGTGCGTATCAGTAAACTGAGCCCTTATATCGGCATGTCCTTATCATCCTTTTCATTTAAACAGGCCAACGGCGTACAAATGAAAAGGGCAGATGGCTCTCTGCTGGGCGGTTTGGCTTATTCATTTAAAAAAGGTATGCTGGAAATTGGCTGCAACTATCACTATAAGAACCGCTACAGGTATTATATTTCCCCAACAGAAAATATACCCGTAAAAGTTCCTCCTTTTTCCGTTTCGGTAGATTATAAATATTTTTTCGACCTTTCACTGAGTTCGCTTAAAAGGGAACGCAGCGGGGCATTGCAAAATGAATATACATTGCTGAAGAAACGTAAGGCCCTTAGTTCGATAAGCCTGGCGCTGGGGCCGGCCTATTCTTTTTTCTGCAAATCATCCGTTTACAACAAAACCTATAAACCATTCCTGGATGACCATCGTGTAAGTACCGTGTATCCCGACATTGGCATTGGTTACTACCATTACAAACTGGATGCAACCGTTAACCTGTCTAACCGTTTCTTTTCTTCAACATTAACAGCTTATGGATTTACCCAGCAGGTAAAACGAAACTCATTGGCACTAGAGGCTTACAAATTCCTGGGAGATTACCATGGTTTTGTGCCCTTTGTAGGTGCTATTGCCAGCTACGAAAAATTCAGGGTAAGAGAAACAGAAAATGGCGTGGAAACTTTTAAGCGTACCTATGAGTTTATAAGCCCCGGCTTTATTGCAGGGTGGGATATAAGGCCTACCCGGACCGACTGGTGGGGCGTGCGGACCAATATCCGTTTTTTTCCTAACCTTTCACTGGCCATGCCGGGCAACAGTAAAATGAACATGCAGCAGGTAGAACTTAATTTTTTGCAATTGATACTATACCCGGGCCGTATCATTGCGGTAAGTTCAAAAAAATAATGTACGGGCCTATGAAATGGATTTTTGGGTTCTTACAGGCCCCACCAAGTGGAAGTCTTCCGGTAGGATGACTTGATGCCTTTTAATTCCGCCCCGATTGTATCGGTGAATTGGTGCACAGCATCCTGCTGAAAAAACAAATGGTGAAATTTTATTTTGCGGCTGATGGCAGCTCATTTATGATCATTGTACCCCGTCTCTCCAAAGATCCCAGTATTAAAAACAAAAGTATTTTTGCCAACTTTTAAAATTTCTCCTTCCTTTAACCCGGCAAGTTTGTACAGGTCGCTTTCCATTAAATGAACAGATCCATTGGTCTTTCTTGCCAGGTTCAGTTAATCAATATTGATATTAAACTCGGTGGCGCCGCATACTACAATCCTAACCGCTTTTGTAAGATGCTGCCACAGCAGGTCATATTTCCAGTTGACGTTTATATTAAATCGAGTGCTTTGGCTAAAAAAGTGGTATTAAAAGGCAGTACCATACTGCAATATGAACCAATAGGAGACTGCAATACAATGAAAAATGCAGCTACAGATATTAAAAATAATACCCAGAAGAGCCCTGTTTTCTTTTTGGTTGTTTCCATTTATTTAATTTTTGCAAATATAGGTCAGAACTTTTTATCTTGTACATTTTGCAGATTCTATGTTAAATTTTTTCTGTAAAGTGTTATATTGCCGTTTCTTAACCCTTTTGGATGATTTTACATTTTTATTTACACTATTCTACTCAGTATGGTCAAAGCCTTTTTGTTTCCGGGAATTCGGATATACTGGGCAATGATGTTAAGACAAATGCCTTTCCGCTTACTTATTTAAATGATCAGTTGTGGCATGGCAGTGTAGACATTGCCGAAAAAGATCTGACTGAACCGATCTGTTACCGGTATTTACTTCTGGATGAAAAAGGAGATCAGGTTTCGGAGTTTGGCAATGACCGGTTCATTGTTTTCGATAAATTAAAAGTTTCAAAAATTGTACTTTCCGATACCTGGAACTTTGCCGGTGAATTTGAAAATGCTTTTTTTACGGCACCATTCACCGATGTTTTATTTAAAAGTAAATCCGGTAAAAAGGGCATAGCAGCAAAACAAGAAAAATCGGGCACACATGAATTCAGGATCAAAGCCCCGGTATTGCAGGCGAATGAACATATTTGTATAGGTGGTTCATCAGCCGTTTTACATAATTGGGAAAAGGAAAATGTGTTGCTGCTTAAGAAGACAGGTAACTGGTGGTCTATTCAACTTGATCTCAGTGACGTTAATTTTCCGGTAGGTTATAAATATGGTATTTACAATGTGGTTGATAAAAAATTTATCCGGTTTGAAGATGGGAATAACAGAATATTGTTAAACGAAGATGGCAGAAATACCTTTACGATCATACATGATGGATTTGCAAAACTTAATAATATTAGCTGGAAAGCAGCAGGTGTAGCCATTCCTGTTTTTAGTTTACGCAGTAAAAAAAGTTTTGGCACCGGTGAATTTACGGATATGAAGTTACTGGTTGACTGGGCAAAAAAATCTGGCATAAAAATGATCCAGTTGCTGCCGGTAAACGATACCACGGCTACTTACAGTTGGAAAGATTCTTATCCGTATTCAGCCATTTCGGCATTCGCCTTACATCCGCTGCTATTAAATTTGGAAACAGTTGCCGGTATTGATAATGCGGCAGTTGTCACTGCGCTTTCTGCAAAACAAAAACAGTTGAACGCCCTTGCCGAACTCGATTATGAAGCAGTAATGAAAATTAAGATTACGGTGATCCGGCAATTGTATACACTTAATAAAGACCGTTTTAAAGCTGATAGCGGGTTCATCGCATTTTTTGAAAACAACAGGCATTGGTTGGAACCCTATGCCGCTTTTTCTTATTTAAGGGATACATACAAAACGGCAGATTTTAATACTTGGGAATCACATGCTGTTTATATCAAAAGCGACATACAGGAACTAATCAATCCGGCACAAAAACATTATGATGATATTGCGATACATTATTTTACACAATATCATTTGCATCTGCAATTAAAAAATGCAACAGAATATGCCCATCATAATGGCATTGTTATAAAAGGTGATATTCCCATCGGAATATGCCGTAACAGTGTTGATGCCTGGATAGAACCCTGCCTTTATCATATGGAAGAACAGGCCGGTGCACCGCCCGATGCGTTTACGGCAAAAGGGCAGAACTGGGGTTTTCCTACCTACAATTGGGAAACCATGCAAAAAGATAATTTCACCTGGTGGCGCAAACGGTTTGAGCAAATGAGTAATTATTTTGACGCATTCCGAATTGATCATATTCTTGGATTTTTCAGAATATGGAGCATCCCGGCTCATGCTGTAGAAGGCATACTGGGCCGCTTTATTCCAGCGTTAACCATTTCTATCAATGAGTTATTTGCAAAAAATATTGCTTTTGAAACATACCGGTATACACAACCCTATGTAACCGATTCTTTCTTGATTGAGCTTTTTGGAGATAAGAAGGACGCCGTAAAAAAAATCTTTTTCAATGGCTTCAAACTAAAAGAAAAATTCAATACCCAACGTAAGGTTGAGGCTCATTTTAAAACTGATCAAACTTTTGATAATAAGGTTAAGCAGGGACTGTATGATCTCATTACCAATGTCATCTTTTTTGAAGTAGAAGGTTCAAACGGACAGGAGTTTCATTTCCGTATTTCAATGGAAGATACATTCTCTTTTAAAAATCTGGATAAACATTCTCAAAAAGAATTATCGAAGCTGTATGTCAATTATTTTTATCATCGCCAGGACGAGCTTTGGAAAAAAGAAGCGATGAAAAAACTGCCTGGTCTTAAAAGCAATACTGCCATGCTGGTTTGCGGCGAAGATTTGGGAATGGTACCGCATTGTGTTCCGGAAGTGATGGAACAACTTGGTATATTAAGCCTGGAAATACAGCGGATGCCTAAAAAAACCGGCATTGAATTTTTTCATCCCAACGATGCCCCTTATTTAAGTGTGGTATCCCCATCAACACACGATATGAGTACCATACGGGCCTGGTGGGAGGAAGATCGTTTTAAAACCAAGCAATTTTTTAATCACCTGATGGGCCAAAAAGGAGAGCCACCTATTTATTGCGAGCCCTGGATCAATAAGGAAATTATTCTGCAACACCTGTATTCGCCTGCCATGTGGAGTGTCTTTCAGTTACAGGACCTGATGGGCATTGATCCAACTATTAGAAGAGAGGATCCAAATGCCGAAAGAATCAATAACCCCGCTGAATCTGAACATTACTGGAATTACAGGATGCATATTAACTTGGAAGATTTATTGAAAGAAGATAATTTTAATGAAGAATTAAAAAAATCTATTGCAGAAAGCGGGAGATGATAAAGATAGCTATGCAAGTAAAACACAACATATATAAACTCCCTTTCCTCCATCCCTTCACCATTTCTAAAGGCACAAAAACAGAGCAGCCCACATTTGTAGTTGAACTTGAATTTATGGGTATAAGAGGATATGGCGAAGCACCGGCCATCAGTTATTATAATATCCCTGTCGAAAAAATGGCAGCAGACCTGGAGCAAAAAAAAGTCTTTGTTGAAAAATTTGCTTTCTCCGATCCGGAAAGATATTGGCATTACCTGCATCATTTGTTTCCGGCTAATCCTTTCCTGGTTTGTGCTTTAGACATGGCTGGCTGGGATTTATATGGAAAGCTAAAGGGAAAACCATTGCATCAATTATGGGGCTTGGATACGGCTGCTGCACCGCTTACTGATTATACCATCGGTATTGATACAGTTGAAAAAATGGTTGCCAAAATAAAAGAAAGGCCATGGCCGATTTATAAAATTAAAGTAGGGGTGGATGGGGATATGGACATGGTGACCGCATTACGCAAACATACCAATGCTATTTTTAGAGTTGATGCCAATGCCGGCTGGACATTGGAACAGGCCTTGCAAAAAATACCAGTCTTAAAAACATTGGGTGTTGAGTTAATTGAACAACCATTGGCCAAAGAGGATTGGGAAGGGATGAAAATTTTATTTGAACAATCCGTATTACCGGTTATCGCAGATGAAAGCTGTGTTACCGAATCTGATGTGGAAAAATGCCATCTTCATTTTCATGGCATTAATATTAAACTTACCAAATGCAGTGGCATTACACCCGCACGCCGTATGATAGCCAGGGCCAAAGAACTGGATATGAAAGTGATGATAGGTTGTATGAATGAAAGTTCGGTGGGTACAGCGGCCATTGCACAACTGTCACCCATGCTCGATTATGTAGATATGGATGGGCCATTATTACTGGCAGAAGACATTGCCGAAGGGGTTGGTTTTGATAAAGGGAAGATTCTGTTTAATGGCATACCCGGACTGGGGATTAACATGCAGGCATTTTAATTATCTTTTTAAGATTAATAGGTTACCCGCTAAATTGCAAATACATCAAAGCCCCGGCCGCAACCGTCATAATAATCAATGCGGCAAATCCTAAAACGTTTAAACGGCGGCCATTTACATATTTCCCCATGATGGTTTTGTTGTTGGATATGTGAAGTATGATGGCAATTAAAACAGGCGCTGTAATGCCATAAAGAATGGCGGTATACAACAAGGCTTTAATGGGTGAAATGCCAATGTAATTTAGCGACAGTCCAAGTAACAGCGACACCGCAATGATCATATAAAATCCTTTTGCTTCATGAAATTTTTTATCGAGGCCCTGTTCCCAGCCAAAGGTTTCGGTAAAGATGTACGACAGGGAACCACTCAATACCGGTATAGCGATAAGCCCGGTACCAATAACGCCGATAGCAAAAAGCAAATAGGCCAGGTTGCCCGCTAAAGGCCTTAATGCCATAGCAGCCTGTTCTACAGTATCAATTTTATGAACACCGGCATTGTACAAAACAGTACCGGTAGTTAGAATAATAAAATACATGACAAATCCTGAGAATGACATGCCAAAGTCTACATCCTGCTGCATGCTGTGCATCACCTTTTTATTTACAATCAGGTGCTTTTTCTTGTGCTTCATTTCCTCCACTTCAACTGAGGCTTGCCAGAAAAAAAGGTAAGGCGAAATGGTAGTACCTAAGATGCCTACAAGAATGGCAATAAAATCTTTATCAAATTTAATAGTTGGGATACATGTGGCTTTAATGATGGCGGCGTAATCCTGTTTATACAAAAAGGGAACAACAAAATAAACCAGCATGACAATACATAAATATTTAAGTACCGAAGCTATTTTTTGGTAAGGAAGATAAATGATAAGTGTGATCAGTAAAACGGTAAAGAATACACTGAAAAAAGTGGCATCAACAGCAGGGAACAGCATGTTACCTACAGCACCCATTCCGGCAATGTCGGCACCTATGTTCATAACAATGGCCGGAAAACTAAACACCAACATCAGGTATAAAACAGGTTTAGGATAATGTTTTTTTAAGGTTCCTGTTAAACCCTGTGATGTTACCAGGCCAATTTTTGCACACATTTGCTGAATAGCAGCCATTAAAGGAAAAGCAACTATGGAGGTCCATAGTGTGGAAAGACCATAAGCCGCACCGGCTTGCGAGTAAGTGGCAATGCCCGATGGGTCATCATCACTGGCACCTGTAACCAGCCCGGGGCCAATCAGTTTCCAAAAGCGGGTTAGTTTATTAGTTCTTTTTTTTTGGTTGATCATTTTTTTAGTGAACTGTAGATAAAAGTACAAACCTGTTCAATAGTAAAGTCATACAGATTTTTATAAATGATGTATCAATTAAAAACAATGCTTGAAACATCTCGTGTTCATTTTTTTACGAACCTGGGTACAAAAAAATCAACCGCCCATCAACTTATTTTTCTGTGCCAAATAATCGTCCTGTGTGATGGCACCTTTTTGCATGAGTTCAAAAAGCTTTTGCAGTTCATCAGCTATCATTTGTGGAGATGCCTTAACAGCCGTATTTGTTCGGGCAATGGCTTCAGCCAATTGTGTAGCCTGATTGCTGATCTGTATTTTTTTATATTCTTCCTGGGCAAGAGTAATGGTGTCTTTTAATAGCTTGGGTTTACGGATCAGATTATAAGTTGTTTCTCCCAGTTCGGCAGCAGTTTGTATATCTACATTACCATAACCAAATAACCGTCCCCAGATGGATTGGTCGTACTCAACATTATTTATTTTATCCAACGGGCTCTCTTTGGAATAGCGGGTAAAAAATCCGCTTTCATCAACCACCCTCATATTGGTTACGCACCATAAATTGTATTTCCAGTTGATGTACTCGATCATTGGGGATAGGGCTGTTGCTAAAATAATAATAAGAGCTGTAGCTGGTTTATCTTTCAGAAACCAGACCACTAAAATGGAAAGTAATAACCAGGCCATAATGGGCAATGCCAGCTTTATCCAATGCTGCCTGGTGATGAGTAATATCTTTTCGTCTTTTTTAAGTGTTGTGCGCATACCATGGCTTTTAAATGTACCGTAAAGTACTAAAAACGGTTGAAAAAAAATAGCCGGAAAGCCGGTAAGACGGGAATTAATAAAACGCCTTCCCGACTTCCCGGCAAAAAAGAAGTTACCATATCCGTACCCGTAAACTATCTGCCCTGTACATGTTATCGCCCGGCTTAATATTAAAGGTTGTATAAAACTCATCAATATCTGCAAAAGGGCCGTTAACCCTGTATTTGGCAGGACTATGTACATCAGTTAATAAGCGGCTTCTTAATTGTTCTTCACGCTGATGACCTAACCAGCCCAGCGCATAACCCATGAAATAACGTTGCATAGGGGTTAGGTTACTGATGGGTTTATTTTCTTTATACTGAGTTGTTTTTTTAAAGGCTTCAATACCCAATAAAATGCCACCCAGGTCGGCAATATTTTCGCCCAATGATGCTTTACCATTGATATGGTATCCTTTTAGAGGTTCAAACTCATTAAATTGAGTGATCATCACATCGGCTCTTTTTTTAAATGCGTCTTCATCTGTTTTTGTCCACCAGCTTACTAAATTGCCTTTATCATCAAACTGTCTTCCTTCATCATCAAAGCCATGGGTAATTTCGTGGCCAATGGTGCTGGCGCCGCCATAGCCATATACAACGGCGTCATCTAATTCTTCATCGCGGTAGCCTGGTACAGTAAAGATGCCTGCAGGCAAAACGATTTCGTTATTACTGGGATTGTAATAGGCGTTATAGGTTTGGGGGTACATGTCCCACTCATCACGGTCAACAGGTTGGCCTAATTTACTGTAGCTGTAATTGTGCCACCACAATTTTGAATTCATAACATTTTTGGCAAAACTTTCTTTACCAATTTCCATGGTTGAAAAGTCTTTCCATTTCTCGGGATAGCCCACTTTGCTTTTTACAGCGGCTAATTTGATATAGGCTTTTTGTTTAGTGCTGTCTGTCATCCAGGCAAGTTTAGCAATACGGTCCTTCAGTGCCAGCCTGATGTCTTCTACCATATTGGTATAGCGTTGTTTGGCTTTTTCGTTGAAAAATTCTTTTACATATAATTGCCCCAGCATTTCCCCCATGGCATCTTCTTCCATTTGTATAGCGCGTTTCCATCTGGGTTTTCTTTCTTTAGCGCCACTGAATAATTTACTGTAATTAAAAGAGGCTATGCCATAGGCATCTGGCAATACGGCAGCCATGTCGCTGATGAGATTGAATTTTACATATTGTTTCCAGTCGCTGATGGGTGTTTTAGTTAAGGCCTCATTTAATGCGGAAAAGAATTCGGGCTGGCCCACAATTACGGAATCAACTTTTTGGACACCGGTATTTTTTAAATAAGAAACCCAATCAACATTACCGGCCATTTTACCAAGGTCGGTAATGGCCATTTTGTTGTAATTTTTATACGGGTCACGAAGGTCTTCAATTTTTCGGCTTGCGGTGGCCAGTTTGGTTTCAAGTGCTAAAATATTTTTAGCAGCTGTTGCAGCAACGGTTGCATCTTCGCCGCTCATAGTCAGTATCTGAGTAATATATTTTACATATTCATTGCGGATATTAATGGTGGCGCTGTCTGTTTTAAAATAATATTCTCTTTCAGGTAAACCAATACCACCCTGGCTTACATAGTAGGCCATCACATCACTTTTTTTAGCATCCTGGTAAACATTATCGCTGAACAAAGTATAGGAGCCTATCTTTTTTAATTCGGCTACAGTATTTAATAATGACTTTACATCTGATATCGCATTTACTTTATCCAATAAAGGCTGGATGGGTTTTAGCCCATCGGCTTCAATTTTGGCACTGTCCATGGCCATGGTCCAGAAATGGCCGATCTTTTGGTCATTGCTTCCTTTTGCAGCGTTGGAGGCAGCAGCTTTTTCTGATATGTCTCTCAGGCGTTTCAGGTTTTCTTCAATAACCAGGTTGCCAATGCCCCAGGCAGATTGTTCGCCCGGTATGGGATTTTTTTTGATCCAGCCACCGTTGGCGTATTCAAAAAAGTCGGCCCCGGGGCTAATACTGCTGTCTAAATTAGCAGCCAGTATATCGGGCTTTGGTGTAGATGATTGATTGTTATTGCAGGATATAATAGCTGCAAATGTTGTAAGAGCAAGCAATACTTTTTTCATGTAAAATGATTTATATATAAATGTAAAGAATGATTTTGGAGATATAATTTATATTTTAAAATGCAGGGTGACTATTTATATAATTTTTTCCCAGCAACGTCTCTCCAAGGGCACTGTGGGTTAGCCGAGGACGTTGCGTCTGTTAAGAGAAGCCTTCTTTTGTAAACCCCATTTCTTCCATATCCATAAAGTTTGTAACCGTGTAAACTTCCTGCTCACCGGCAAAATAAAATTTCGCAGAAATAACGCAACGTCCCGGGCCAACACACAAGTTCTGGGAGAGACGTTGCTAAGAAAAGGTGCGCATACCATGGCTTTTAAATGTACCGTAAAGTACTAAAAACG
>CANKNL010000040.1 GCA_947483345.1 Chitinophagaceae bacterium
ATCATATCCTTTTATTGCCAAGCCATTTTCGAGATTCAAATGTTTTTTTCGTAAACTGATGGCATCCTGTGCGGATACTGAAAAACTAAAAAAACATAACAAGGCATAGCTTAATATTAATTTCATATGATCAGTCATTTGATGGCAAAGCTATTTTTTAGTGTTCTGTTTTTTTGTCGGGTACACGACTTGTCGGGAATTTACAATTATTTAACAGTTATACCAGATCTCCACTGTGATTATACCGTAAGTGATGGTTTAGGAAATAGGTTATAACTTGTCAGGTATAAATGATTAGTTGGTCGGCTGGCAGACAATCAATTTAAAAATATAATGATAATATTGCCTCATAAAATTAAACAGGATGATTAAAATTATTTTTATTTGGTTCTTACGTATTCTTGCCGCAGTGATACTGCTGCAAACCTTATATTTTAAATTTACAGCAGATCCGCAATCTGTAGAATTATTTACAACCCTGGGGATGGAACCCTGGGGAAGGATTGGAACGGGCATAGCAGAATTGGTAGCTGCCCTACTGCTTTTAATTCCCCGCTCCACATTATTGGGCGCTTTAATGGGCCTGGGCCTGATGTCGGGTGCAATTTTTTTCCATCTTACCAAATTGGGCATTAACTTTGGAGGGGATGTGATTTTATTTGCCTATGCAGTCATTACTTTTTGCTGTTGCCTGGCGTTGATCATAATCCACAGAAAAAATATACATCAACTTATAAAATTGAAAATTTGAGAAGCCTTTTTACTAAATCGACTGAAGCTTTAAGCAGTCTGGTAGATGTATTGTTACAATTGCCGGATAGCCAAAAATATGCTGAGCCCTGTGAAGCACTTAGTGAAGCCACTATAGGTCAGCATACCCGGCATATTATTGAACTTTATCAGTGTTTGCTTGCCGGTTACCCGGCTGGAAAAATAAATTACGACGACCGTAAAAGAAATGCGCTATACGAAAATGACATAACGGCTGCAGTTGATGTGATTAAAGACATACAGCTTAATCTGGAACAGCCGGATAAATCAGTTACACTTGTTTGCGGAACTGATGGTCAGTCTGTCTGTATCGAGTCCAATTATCTTCGTGAAGTATTGTATAACCTTGAACATTGTATTCATCATCAGGCCCTCATTAAAGTGGCATTGGTTTCTATTAAGGATATGGCTATTGCAACAGGTTTTGGCGTCGCGCCTTCCACATTACAATACCGGCAGCAATGTGCACAGTAAGTTTTGTAAGGGTAATAGACGCCGTCATTATCACATCAAACAGGGATGAAAATATCCAGCGTGAAAATGCCGCTGCGCCCGATTTTCATATTTTATCAAATAAGAAGATCCTTTTTCCAAAAGATGCACGGGCAGGCGGTTCCTGGTATGCGGCATCAGACACCGGTGTGATTGCGGTGTTGCTGAATGGTGCTTTTAAAAAACATATAGCTCATCCGCCTTACCGTAAAAGCCGGGGGTTAATTCTGCTCGACATGATTGAAGCGGATGACGCCATTTCTTTTTTTAAGGAAGTGGATCTCGAAAATATTGAACCGTTTACAATCATTTTATTACAACCCGGTATTTTACATGAGTTAAGATGGGATGGAGCGACTAAACATCAAAAAAAGCTTGACATGACCGGTAATTATATCTGGTCATCAGCTACATTGTATGCCGATGACGTGATTGAACACAGGCATGCGTTATTTGAAAAATTCATCCGGTCATCTGCCGGAATTACGGCTGAAAAGATTCAAGATTTTCATGCGCATAATCATGGTGATCCGGAGAACGGATTTGTTATCGACCGTAAAACCGGTATGAAAACCTTTAGTATTACACAGACGGTTGTAAGTAAAGCCGATATATCTTTTTTGCATTACGATCTGTTACAGCAAAAGCAATTTAAAGAAACCATGCCTGTCCGTCAGGCCATCATAAAAAATGTACGTGAAGAAAATTAAACTGTTTATTCATAAACTTACCCATTGGGAGTACTGGCCCTTTGATGTGGTTTATATACCGATGTATTTTGTTTGGTTTTACTTTTCCGCTATAGCCCGGTCTTTTTTCTTTTTTAATGCAGCCAATCCACGAATTAAAAATGCAGGATTTTTGATGGAGTCAAAAAAAGAGATTTATGATATCATCCCATCGGCATACATCCCCAAAACTTTATTTTTTAAATTGGGAACAGCAACAGATGAGATACTACAGGCCGTTAACACATCGGGCATTACTTTCCCATGCATTGCCAAACCGGATATGGGCGGAAAGGGCAGGGGCGTTGAAAAAATATATGCACTTAAAGATATCGCCACTTATGCCACAAAAATTAAAATGGATTTTTTAATACAGGCGTTTATTCCATATCCCGAAGAGGTAGGTATTTTTTATTGCCGCATGCCCAACCAGGCAGATGGCTTTATTAGCGGTATTGTGGCCAAGGAATTTCTGATAGTGAAGGGGGATGGGCATTCAACACTTACCCAGCTTATTGAAAAAGACCCCCGTTATCATTTTCAGCTATCTGCTTTACAAAAAATATATGGCGAAGGGCTTAATGCCATTTTAGAAAAAGAAGAAGTAAAAAATCTAGTGCCATATGGCAATCATGCACGTGGTGCCAAATTTATTGATGTTAGCCATTGGGCAGATGCGGCATTTACTAAAACTTTTGATTTGATATGTAAAGACATACCCGAATTTTATTTTGGCCGGCTGGATATCATGTATAGTAATTATGAGGATTTAATGGCCGGTAAAAATTTTTCCATCGTTGAGCTTAATGGGGCTGGCAGTGAGCCTACACATATTTACGATCCGGGGCATTCCCTGTTTTTTGCCTGGAAAGAAATTGCCAGACATTTTAAAATTCTGTGTGCCATCAGCATACAAAATCATAAAAAAGGTTTCCCGTATTTAACAGTTAAAGAAGGGTTGCTCATGTTTAAAGAGAATAGGGCCGTCATGAAAAATCTGGATCAATTTTAGTACAAGCAATCTGTATGAATAAGAAAATAAAAAAAAGATTGAAATGGAGCCTATTCATTTTCTTAGTTTGCTGGATCGTAATGGCACAAAGTTGTATGAAATTCAGGATCAGTGACAGCCAGGCAAAGGCCGTGTTTGAACAAAAAGGATTACCGGTTAGTTTTCATTATACAGATACCCATAACAGCGGTGTTCATTATGTAAAATCAGGCAGCGATACATTGCCCACTTTATTTTTTGTACATGGTTCTCCCGGTAGTTGGGATGCGTTTAAGATCTATATGTTAGATACCCTACTGCTCCACTATTTCAGGATCATTTCTGTGGACAGGCCTGGATTTGGTTACAGTGATTTTGGTTCGGCATATACTTTACCAGAGCAGGCTGTACTGATCAATAAGGTCATTGAAAAAGAGGCTAATCAAAAACCGATGCATTTAATCGGACACAGTATCGGAGGTCCGGTTATTGTTAAATTGGCACAGGATCATCCAAGCGACATAGCCTCATTAACCTTACTGGCGGGGTCTATTTCACCAACAGATGAACCAAAGGAATACTGGCGTTACTTATTTAAGTCTACACCTTTTCGATTATTGATGCCGGGTGCTTTTAAACCATCAAATGATGAGATCCTGTATTTTAAAAAAGATTTATATGCTATTGATTCGGGATATGCAGCCCTGCAAATGCCGGTAACATTTATCCATGGCGATGCTGATAAATTTGTTACCATAAAAAATGTGGATTATGGTAAAAAAAAGCTGGTAAATAACCCCCATGTTAAAATCATCATCATCTCAGGGGCCAGCCATTTTATACCCTGGGAACACTATGACCAGATTAGGTTGCACTTACTTTCCCTGACCTTTACAGGGTTGAAATGATCGGTTGTTTTAAATATTGGAGAGGGCTTTTTATGCCATATTTTTTATACCTAGGGTTCATAAAGTTTATTAAAATTGTATATATATATCAATTCTTAAAGAGCTGAAGGCGTCTCTGCAAACATTAAAATTTATCTGTTTGTCTACATTGTTGTAGAAATTATTCTATCTTCATAAAGTATTTGTTCTTAAAACTTACATTTTACACCCCTAATACTTTCATAGAAAGATGAAAAAGTTTCTGCTTGTTGATGATCATGTGGTAGTACGTTCCGGAATCAAAATTCTCTTATCAGATATTTACAGGCCTTCAGAAATATATGAAGCTGTGGACGGCGAAACGGCTGTAATAAAACTGAAGGAAAGAGCGTATGATTTGATCATTATGGATATCCGGATGCCCAATACAGATACACTGGGGTTAATGGAATATATCCACATCTCTTATCCCTTATCTAAGGTTTTAATGTTTTCGATGAGTGCCGAAAATATTCATGCCAAACGATTTATGAAATCAGGAGCTTATGGTTTCATTTCTAAAGATGCCCCATTGGATGAGATAACACGTGCAGTAAGTATGATACTGAATGGGAAAAAATATATCAGCGAGTCATTTGCAGAAAAACTTGCAGAGGATACTTTTTCGGGTAAAACAGGCAATCCATTTAATGAACTCTCTCCAAGGGAATTTGAAATCGTTTCTTTGTTACTTGAAGGCAAAACGGTTACCGATATCTCTCATCAATTGAATATTCAAACCTCAACAGTGGGTACCCATAAAGCCCGTTTATTTGAAAAACTGGGTGTTGAAAATATTCTGGAATTAAAAGAAATGGCGTCTTCATATAATCTTTAGTTTTACCGTTTTTAATAAAATGCCGGGCATCTTACCTTATTTACAGAAGAATTTTGACTGCTGCTAAAGCCTTTATAACACAAGGTAAATTCAAAGGAACCTCTCAGTTGCGAGGCCGTTTTTAGTTTACTGATATTCACATCATAGTTTATACCGATACCTATTTTATTGTAATCTAATTTGATTACCGGAATCAGGGCATCTTTAAAGCGATAAAATAAACCACCTGAAAAAGCGATTTTTTGATTTTCATCATTCTGTAAAAAATCATGGGTTAATAATAGTCCACCTTGAATTTGCCTGGCACCTCCCTGCATAAAGTAATCTGCATAAAAAATGAATTTATTTACATCATTGATGGGTTTGGAGAAACCTGCATTGATGACCCATTTGGGATTTAAAACAACATCGTACTGTTTTTGAAAGGCTACTTTTGGTTTTGTAAAATGAAATAATCCCACACCAATATAATACCTGATATCGGCCCCGTAAACGCCACTTAAATTTAAGCCAGCAGCCAGATCCCAATAGGTAAAACCGGTATTTGTAAAAACCTGTTTTGTAGGATTTGCAGAACTGTATGACCCGTTAACAAATTGGTCATCAAATTTTAATTGGGCAGGGTCAAATCGTTGCATCACAGGACCGCCCATGATACCAGCGGATAAATAGGTATCATTTTCACTGTTTAGGGATTTGTGATAATTCAATACAGGAAAAAGTTGAATACGGCTAAGCCTTGAATCTCCGGCTATATCATCTGTTGCCTGAAGGCCAATGGTGAAAAAATCATTCGAATTTTTGCCGAAGGATTTTTTATATTCCATACCAAGTGCAATAGTTCGGTAAGGAACGGTAACGCTTTGCCATTGATTTCTAAAGGCCGCCGTAACCCGGTAATCACCAGAAAAAATACCTGCCAGTGCAGGATTTCTTAATAAGGGCAATTCATAAAATTGCGAAAAATTGATATCCTGCGCAGTTGCAAACTGTACAGTCAACAACAATAAAAGTAGAAGATTGTATTTTTTATTAAATAGATGCATCATTAATTATTTCAACAAAGTGGTATTGCCTTTATAGGTATATAGTACGCCATTGTCGCAAATCACATCTGCGGTAAATACAAATACATCTGAATTAGCAGGCACACCTCTCACATTACCATCCCAGGCATACTTGATGTCATTTGGATTAAAATTACGCTGTTCAAAAACCAGCTCTCCCCAACGGTTGAAAATGCGGAATGTTTTCACAAAAATGCCTTTTCCCCTTACCATTAATTTATCATTCACTCCATCGCCATCAGGTGTAAAAGCATTTGGGATAAATACTTGCGCACTTTTACAAAAAGTAAAAATAGAAATGATATCACGGCCTATACAGCCATAGTTATTGATTACTGTAAGTGTATAGTAAATATTATCTGTTACTGTTAAAGCCGGCGACGGACAGTTAGTACAACTAAGTCCGGTTGAAGGTGCCCAGGCCCAATTAATTATTGGCCCGTTTTGAATAACCGGATTCAGATTAATGATACTGCCAGTTGATACGTTAAGATCAGCTCCCAGGTTAACTGTTGGTAATGGCCCTACCGTGATCTTTACAAAATCGGTATCCGTAAAGCAATTTTTCCCATCATAACCTATTACACGGTATAAGGTTGTTATAGTTGGCTTTGCAATGGGATTGGCAATATCTATTCTGTTTAAACCCAGGGGCGGCGACCATAAATAATTATTGGCACCACCTGCAATTAAATTTGCCGATTCGCCAATGCATAATGTGTCATTCGGCGAAATCATCATTTGAAATGGTTTACTAACAGTAACCTGGATGGAATCAAAAGCTTCGCAACCAAATGAACTTACACCCTTTACATGATATTGGATATTGTTTGTTGTGGTTGATACAGGTGAGGGACAAGTCGTGCAACTCAGACTGTCTGACGGGCTCCAGTAATAATTTGATGCGCCTGTACCAAATAACTGAAGGGCATTACCAAGGCAAATATTGACATCGTTTCCTGCAAACACTAACGGTGTTGGATAAACAGTAATTGTAAATGTTTTAACTGTACCAACACATAAACTGGTAGCTGCTGTTACGGTAATGCTTGCTGTAACAGGTACCTGGCTGGTATTAATGGCATTAAATCTGGCAATATTTCCCGAACCTGTTGCCGCTAAGCCAATAGAGGGATGACTGTTTGTCCAGCTATAAGCAGCATTATTCAGTGACCCGGCAAAGGCTATTAAATTTGTTAAAGTACCGTTACACAAAGACTGATCCGGCGGCTGCACCACATTGGGTGTAGGGTTAACCGTAATAATAAATAGTTGTGCCGGTCCTGCACAACCGTTAGCAGATGGTGTGACCGTGATGCTTGCTGTTACGGCTGCATTGGTTGTATTTGTTGCAGTGAAAGCAGAAATGTTACCATTACCACTTGCGGCTAAGCCAATTGTAGTATTATTATTTGTCCAGCTAAAAGTTGTATTGCTAACAGCCCCTGTAAAGCTGATTAAATTAGTACTTGCCCCATTGCACAAAACTTGATTTGGAGGCTGCACCACATGGGGTGTGGGGTTAACCGTAATCATAAATAGTTGAGCAGGTCCAGTACAACCCGCAGCAAATGGGGTAACGGTAATGATTGCATTAATGGGGGCATTGGTTGTATTGATGGCGGTAAAAGCAGGGATATTACCCGTGCCATTTGCTGCTAAACCAATTGTAGTATTATTATTTGTCCAGTTATAAGCCGTATTGCTAACCGTGCCGGTAAAGGCAATGGCATTTGTTGTTGCGCCATTGCACAAAATTTGATTTGGAGGCTGCACCACATTAGGTGTGGGGTTAATTGTAAAAGTAAATAATTGTTGCGGTCCTGTACAACCCAATGCGAATGGGGTAACCGTAATGGTTGCAATAACCGGTGTATTGCTTGTGTTGATGGCCGTAAAAGCAGGGATATTGCCTGTGCCGCTTGTTCCTAAACCAATGCTGTTATTATTATTTGTCCAGTTATAAGCCGTATTGCTAACCGTGCCGGTAAAGGCAATGGCATTTGTGGTTGCGCCATTGCACAAAATTTGATTTGGAGGCTGTACCACATTGGGCGTGGGGTTAACCGTAATCATAAAAATTTGTGAAGGTCCAGTACAACCCGCAGCAGATGGGGTAACGGTAATGGTTGCACTAATGGGAGCATTGGTTGTATTGATGGCGGTAAAAGCAGGGATATTGCCAGTACCACCAGACGCTAAACCGATGGCTGTATTGGTATTGGTCCAGTTAAAGATTGTACCACTAACACTACCTGTAAAGGTCACCAAATTGGTCATAGCCCCATTGCACAAAAGTTGATTTGGAGGCTGCACCACATTGGGTATTGGGTAAATAACAACCTGTTGAATGGCTATCCCGTTACAGCCACTTGGTACGGTCACATTAAGTTGTACTGAATAGGTACCGGGTAATAGAAAGGTATGCGTTACCGTATCTCCTGTAGCCGTTGTACCATCACCGAAATTCCAAAAAGTTGTAAGGGATGGCAGGTTTCTATTATAAAAAGTGATTGTTTTTGGGGCACCGCAATGTGAGGTATCCGACATGTCGAAATGCGCATTTAAAATTCCTGTAATGGTAACTTTCAATGTATCCAGACAGCCAAAATTATTAAAGGGTATCACTTCAAGCCAGATCACACTATTTACTGTGGGGCCGGGATTGAGTGTAATGGTTTGTCCTGTTCCTAATAGCGTTGTAAAATTCTGGTTCCACCAATTATAAAATTGAAAACCCGGAGGGCCTGTTAAGGTGGTGATATTTGGAAAAGTACAATCATATTGTACCTGAGGTAAACTGCCGCAGGTATTTTCTACATCAACATAGGCATAACCCCAATGGCCTCTTCTTACACAATCTGCTGTGGTAAATTCAAGGTATAAAGTTCGTCCGCCATGTCCTCTGAGGCTGTAAAAAACGGAAGCCCATGGTTTAAACATGACGTTAGTGTCAATAGTAGAAACCTGAAAGCCCGGTAAAGTGGATGTTGAAATATATTCAAAAGAAGCACAATCAATGTAGGTGTTTGTAGCAGAATCTAAAAGTCTTGAAATAAACCTGGGTTGTGTCCAGATGGTATGGCCCGGATCTTCAAAAACAACGGCGTAATCATATACAATCGAGAAATTAGAATCATTTACAGGCACGTGTATGGTATAACGGATTCGCTCTGCCTGTGCACCAACATTTGTATTGCCAAGCCTGACTGCAAAGTTACTCCCATCAGGTGGATTCGTTGGAAATAATCCGAACGGATCAAGTGCAGATGGAATGACTCTGGGAAAAATGGTATGCCGGTTAGCGATTGGTGGAGAAGGGGTAACGGTGATCACATTTGTATTGCCAACAGAATCAACCCGGCCTGTATAACATTGCCAGTTTGTAAAGTTGCCATATTCAAAATCGATATTATCTGGGCAAGGCGTTGCAATGATCTGCTGATTTGGAAACGGGAGTGGAGATTTTTTGATTGGGCTTTCAGTATCCGTAAAAATAATTTCTCCCGACGTAGTCATCGTACCTGCTCGGCCATCTTTAATTATTTTTGCTTTACCGTTTTTAAAACCAAAACAAACTGTAATATCTAAAGCAGTAATAATTTTACCAGTACTGCTGATCAGTTTCCAGGTTTTGTTTTCTAAACCAACAGATATGGATGATTCAAAATCAAAAACGATATCAAAAGTAAAATCAAAAATAATTTTTCCTGATTCATTAATAAATCCCCATTTTCCGTTTTTTTTAACGGCGGCCAGTTGGGTATTAAAATTCCTTGCATTGTCAAATACAACCGGTGAGATAAGATGCCCATGGCTATTTACAAAAGAAAATTTATCAACAAGTAATACTCTCGACAAACCATTCGCAAAGGGTTCTGCTTCATCCCATAGTTCGTTGTTAACCGGTTGACTTGTTTTAGGGTTTACAAATTGGAATTTAGTATTGATGGTCCTGATTTCAATACCGGGTTCAGCTTGTTTTTGGGAAAAAGCCTGCAAGGCGAACAGTAAAAATAAAACAGGTAAAAATCTTCTCATCAGATAATGGGTTGGTTCATAGTAAATTTAATACTGATGGTTTGAGAAGGTTTTGTCAGGGATATCATAGAACGGTTTTATTTTGAAATTATTATGATAACCGGATATTTGTTTACAGGTATTTAAAATTATGGCAACAGGTGGCAGACTAAAAAACGCTGTTAGTTAAGCTGGGTATAGTTTTTAAATGAATAACTTACAGGCTTTGGTAAAATCACTACAAAATAAAACGACACCGTATTTTTTGTTTTAAAAGGCGTAATTGTACTAGGTAGTTCTAAGATTTATCAATAATTATACCAAAAGTGAAATAAAGGAAAAAATAGTTTAAAAGGAGGGGCAGTCATTAAGAGGTACTGGCCATTTTTTTCAAATTATCTAAATTATTGAGCAGTATAAATTTTTTGGTAATGGTTATCAGACCTTGTTTTTCAAATTGATTAAGGGTGGTTGTTACAGTTTGTCTGGACGAGCCAATCAGTTTGGATATATCCTCATGGGTTAAAAACTTATCAATAGCAGGTTTATTTTCAATGCGGCAACTATTATCTGCAGCTAATTGTAACAGCAGTTGGGCCAGTCTGCTTTTTACATCTTTATTCAAAATATTTAAAAGCCGGTTCTCCACTTTACGGAGTTTATGGCCTAAATGAAAACTAAAGGCAATCGCTATTTCTGGTTTGCGTTTTAATAGACGTAAAAAATCTTCCATGGTAAAAGCACACAGGCTTACATGACTTTTATAAGCCAGTGCAAACTCACCCAGGTTATTGTTTTTTTCTAAAGTAAGTTGGCCAAAAACTTCCCCTTTTTGAATGATCTCTTTTATAATATCATTCCCCTCCTCATCAATATACCCAAGCTTAATAAAGCCAGCTTTTGTAAAATACAGTTTATTGCGGTTTTGATTAGGGAAATAAATGTACTCACCCTTTGCTGCTTCCAGAAAATTATGAATTAAATCAAGTTCTTCATATTCTGCTTCGGTGAGATGTTGAAAAATATCAAAGCCTCTTAAAAGCAGTAAATTGGTGTCGCAGGAATCGGTTTTTTTCACATTGTTATTTTTTTGAAGGGCTAAAAATAGCTTGTAAAACCTCACGGGGTATTAAGGCGTAATGGTTTAACAAAAAATGCTGATTAAAGTTTAATCATTAATTTTACGCAACAAATTTTAAAAAATGGGCGTATTCAATCAAATTGCCGAATATTTATTTCTGAAGAAAAAAGACCCGGATGCGCCGGTTTCTCAATGGGAAAAATATATGCATGGCATTAACAGGTTATCCCTTTTATTATTCCTGTTGGCCATGATCATTTTGGCCATAAAATTACTGCGGTAATCGGGTTAGATACCCGTAAATACTTTCTGCCGCATTAGCCGATGCATGTCCACCCTTACTCAACAGGGTTTTTAACGACTCGTAGTCGGCCTTTATTTGTCTTTGTTTTATGGTATTCGTTAACAATAAATTCAATTCTGTTTTTAAATTTTCGATAGTCAAAGCATCTTGAATTAATTCTGTCACTACAGGCTTATCCATGATCAGGTTAACCAATCCTATAAATTTTATTTTAATTAGCCGTTTAGCAATTTGGTAAGAGAATTCGCTGCCTTTATAACAGATCACCTGTGGTACAGCAAATAAGGCTGTTTCTAAAGTGGCTGTACCACTGGTTACCAATGCGGCTTTAGCGTGTACCAATAAGTCATAAGTTTTATTAACAACTGAGGATACATTTTTATAAGGCGCCAGCAGTTCAGTATAAAAACTATCATCAAGGCCTGGTGCTTTGGCAACTATAAACTGATACTCGGGAAAATGCCTGGCAACAGCCAGCATGATGGGTAGTTTTTTTAATATCTCCTGTTGTCTGCTGCCGGGGAGTAAAGCGATGATGCCGGTTATTTGTGGTTCGTTAGGGAACGCATTACGATCAACATGTAATAGAAAATCGTCAACAACTTCCACCAGGGGATGGCCTACATACTCAACATCATAATGCCATTTCTTATAAAAATCTTTTTCAAATGGCAGGATGACGAGCATTTTGCTGACACAGGTTTTAATCAGTTTAACACGATTTTCTTTCCATGCCCAAACCTGAGGAGAAATATAATAGATCACCTGTATCTGTTGTGCTTTTGCCCATTTGGCGATACGTAAATTAAAACCGGGGTAATCAATGAGGATGAGTGTGGTGGGCTGGTATTGTAAAATATCGGCTTTACAAATTTTGATGTTTTTTAAAATGGTTCCCAGGTTTTTAAGCACTTCCAGAAAACCCATAAAAGCAAGTTCTTTGTAATGCTTCACCAGTGTGGCACCTGCAGCCTCCATCTTATCGCCACCCCAGCAACGGATATCAGCTGCCACATCTTTCTTTTTTAATTCCTTGATAAGATTACTGCCGTGCAGGTCGCCACTTGCTTCTCCGGCAATGATGTAATATTTCATATGCTAAAGTAAACCATAATTACCCAAAAGTTTTAATACTCAATGCCGTTAAAGCATAAATCAATGTAGCTGCAAAGATACCTTTGGCGGTATGGTCAATATGGGCATTGATATAGATGGTGAATAAAATGGCATTGGCCATTAATGACAGGCTGATGGCTACAGTTAACAGCCTGTGCCCGGGTTCTGTAAAAATGTATTGCAGCGCTTCAATATAATTGAGCGGCCCCAGTTTTGTGTATTTAAAAACCGCAAAACCCGCAAAGGGTGCCATCAAACCGATGATGAACCCAAAAATAAAATGGTCTTTTTTATATATCATTTGAATATATTCTTCTTTTCTAATAATTTTTTTAAAGTATAATTGGTGAGGTCAAATTGCACGGGCACCACACTCACATAATTATTTTTTAGTGCCCAAACATCGGTATCTTTTGCTTTATCAAAATTGATGAATTTGCCGGTAAGCCAATAGTATTTTTTACCGTGGGGATCTTTCCGTTCGTCAAACTCTTCTTTGTATTTGGCATAAGCCTGTTTACAAACCATGATGCCTTTTATTTTTTCTTTTGGAACCGATGGGATATTAACATTAAGTAAAAGATGTTTATCCAATTTATTGGCCAGTACGGTTTTAATTATTTGATGGGCATAATGGGCGGCAGCTGTAAAATCAGCTTCAAAACGATAATCCAGCAATGAAAAACCAATACTTGGAATACTTTCAATAGAAGCTTCCATCGCCGCACTCATGGTGCCACTATAAATGACATTGATAGAATGATTGGCGCCGTGATTAATACCGCTGATACAGAGATCGGGTTTCCGATGCAGAATTTTATCAACAGCAAGCTTAACACAATCAACTGGGGTACCGGATGTTTGCCAGGCTTCAATATCTGTAAACAGATCTACTTTCTCCAGGCGTAAGGGGTTACCAATGGTAATGGCATGGCCCATGCCGCTTTGTGCTTTATCAGGTGCCACCACAACTACTTTACCCAATGTTTTTGCGGCTTCAATTAAACTTTTTATGCCGGGTGCAGTAATCCCATCATCATTCGTAATGAGAATTATGGGTTGCTCTTTCTTCTTTGCCATGTAGGTTCAAATCTTGTTAAAACTGAGGGAATAATTGTCTGGCAATACCTACCGGGCGAAATGGCCAGGGTATCATTAACAGAATAAGTAATAAAGCTATCCCAAAATAGATCAGGGTACGTTTGTGTTTTTGAGCATCCGTATCGGCACGTTTAACCATGCTGCGACCCACATGAACCAAAAGCCACGCAATGATCATCATCAAGGCATGTTCAACGGCAAAATAACGTTCAGCAGGGTCTTTCATAACTGCCCCCATATCTGTTTTCACTTTTTCGAACCACATACCTGTAAAATATAAGATGAGGCCCAACAGTAACTGCAGATCGCAGGAGATCATAAAAAACAGGCTGCTTTTATTGTCGCTGTTGCGGTAATCTCTTTTAGATATAACGGCGCCTATGGCAGAAAGTACTGCCCATACACCAAAAATTAATACAGCCCAGCGAAGCATACTGTGGATGACGAGTGTATAATTCATAAAAATAAGTTTGCTGCAAAAATAAGGCAAGTGTATTAAGGCTGAATTATTTTTTTTAAAGCTAATGGCCTTTAGTAAAATCAACTTATATTAGTAAACTAAAAACCATTTTATGGATGTAATCAAAACCTGCTTTTCTTTTTTTGCGGTTCTTATTTGTGTACAATTGTCTGCTCAGAAAATTGCAGAAAACAATGCAAAAACCAAGGAGCCCGACTCATTAAAAAATATCTCTTTGGCTGGTTTGAATTTTAGAAGTATTGGTCCGGCCGTTACCGGCGGGCGAATTACAGCATTGGCTGTTAATCCGCTTAATACCAGTGAATATTATGCCGCTTCGGGTCATGGGTCTTTATGGAAAACTACAAATAACGGCATTACCTTTTCACCTGCTTTTGAAAACCAAACTTCTTTTGCAATGGGGGCTGTAGCCATCGATCCATCTAATACAAATATACTGTGGGCAGGTACGGGCGAAAACAATAATCAGGGAAATGTTATTTATGGTGATGGGATATATAAAAGTGAAAACGGGGGTAAGAGTTGGAAGAATATGGGACTTAAAAATTCGGAACATATTGGTGGTATTGTTATTGATCCGGGCAATTCAAATATTGTGTATGTGGCAGCCTATGGGTCATTACGCAATTCGGGAGGCGACCGTGGTATTTATAAAACAACTGACGCTGGTAAAACCTGGCGTAGGGTATTATTTGTAAGTGATTTTACCGGCTTTTTTGAAGTGCATATGGATCCGCGGTATACAACCCATTTATATGCAGTGGCCCATCAGCGCATGCGGAAGGGCTATACAGGTATTGGTGGTGGTGATGAGTCTGCTATTTACAAAACAACCGACAGTGGGGCTACCTGGCAAAAAATAATGACAGGCTTACCTACAGAAAATGTGGGCAGGATAGGGCTGGCCATATCACCGGCAAATCCTGATATTATTTATGGGTTGGTTCAGGCCAAAGAAGGCAGTGGTTTTTATCAAAGTAAGGATCGCGGTATATCATGGACAAAACAAAGCGCCTATAATCCTGCCTATCCATTTTATATGCAGAAAATTGTAGCAGACCCAAAAGATGAAAACCGGGTTTACAGTATGGATTTACTCATTAAGGTGAGTATAGATGCTGGTAAAACATTTAATACTCTTGGAGAAAAATTTAAGCATGTCGATAATCATGCCATGTGGATCGATCCGTCTAATACCCTGCATTTGATTTCTGGAAATGATGGGGGTGTTTATGAAACCTGGGACAGGGGAGAAAACTGGGAATTTAAATCGCGGATTCCCATTACAGAGATATATAAAATCAGTACAGATAATGCGATGCCGTTTTACAATGTTTATATTGGTACCCAGGATAATAACAGCCTTACCGGACCATCCAGGACGATCAATTCAACCGGCATAAGCAATGCCGACTGGTTATTTACATGGGGTGGTGATGGATTTGAAACACAGGCAGACTGGGCAGATGACAATATTTTATATGCACAATCACAGAATGGCGGACTGGTTCGTTATGATAAAAAAAGCAGAGAAGCATTATTCATTCAACCTGTTAATAGTATTGATTCGGGCTACCGTTTTGATTGGGATGCGCCATTACTGATTTCTAAACATAATAA
>CANKNL010000041.1 GCA_947483345.1 Chitinophagaceae bacterium
AAGATTAATATCTCTGCTGCTTTTTTGTAAGTATGATAGCAGATCGCTTTGGGCATAATGACTCACCCTTTTTAAATTGATTAGGCCTGTGAGTTCATTGTGCTCTTTTGAACTGTTGGTAACAAAAAAACCACTTAAAATAAATTCATTTCCGGGGTTTGTAAGATCCAACACATTTAACTGAAGTACTTTTTTACTCGCCTTGGTTCGTGCCTCACGAACCATTTTTTATTTTATGATATAGGTTTCGTATTTCACAAACCATGGCAGATGTATGTTGTGTTTATTATTATATTCGTTAACGCAAAGGCACATTTCATGAGACCTTTTGGAAATAAACAACAAATGCAATGATCACTGCGCAAATTTTAACTTACGATTCTTATGTGCAAATGCCCTGGAAAAATGGTGGTGGATTAACACAGGAAATTTGCCGATATCCAAAGGAAAAGGAAGTTTTTGATTGGCGCATATCCAGAGCTACAGTGCATGAAGACGGTAATTTTTCTCTATTTAAAGGTTATCAACGCGTGATCAGTATTGTAAAAGGCCAAGGTGTTTTTTTGCAGGAAGCGCAATCGGGTAAAAAACTGATCAGCCGACAGGATGTGTTTAGTTTTTCGGGTGATCAACTTATCCATTGTGAGTTAGTGAATGGATCAGTTATAGATGTTAACCTGATATATTACCCAAATCTTTACCATGCCCAAATGCAATGGTTGCCCCAGCAAATCGAACCATCAACCTTCACAACTTCGGCCAAACATATTTTATTGCACAGCAATGAAGGGAACGCGCAGGTGCTCATCAATAATTCTAATCAAAAAAATGTTTCTAAAAACGATACTTTGAGCATAACAAAAACCAATGAACCGATGCTTACAACCCTTTGTGTTATAAATTCTGCTCCCGTCATATTAATTGAACTTTGGCCAAAACCATTGGAATGATAAAGTATAAAAACAACATATCTCAACCCAAAACCTAAAAATAAGTTTATGAAAAAAAACATTCAGCTCCAACTGCTCTTTTTATTTTTTATTTCAATTATTTCAACATCACTGATTGCCCAGGAATCACCAGAAAAAGTGAAAAATGAAATTACTTTAGCATTGCAACAATTTAATAATGCAGCTAAAAATGCCAATACGGATCAATTATTAGCTTTGTTTGATAACTCGGCTGATATTCTGTTTACAGGCTCAGACAGTGCGGAAATATGGAAAGGGAAAGAACAGATAAAAGGACATCTGAATTCGATTTTCCCACAGGAAAGCGTTTGGTTTGACATGAATAGAATTGATATTGATCATAATGGCAATACGGCCTGGGTATTTGTAGATGGATACATCAACATTACAATGGATAAAGGAGAAAAGATCAAACTACCCTATCGTTTTAACGGGATAATGGTCAAAAAAAATCAGGCCTGGAAATGGCGATTATTTAGCGGTTCAAGCCCGGCTGGTAAATAGTTATATTTAGTTTCTGCCGTTGTTGGTAGCCCGAAACACCCTGCCTACTATTGTTTTATAAGAAGAGTTGGGTAACAAGAGGTGTCACCTTTTACTGCAGAAGCCCTTCTGGACTATGCTTGAACACCAACAACAGGAAATCTTATAGTAAAGAGTAAACAAAAACCGGCGATTAAATAAAGGCCGGCAATTGATATATTACTGTGGGTTAGTTTTTATTTTATCATGGTAAGATTAATATCTCTGCTGCTTTTTTGTAAGTATGATAGCAGATCGCTTTGGGCATAATGACTCACCCTTTTTAAATTGATTAGGCCAGTGAGTTCCTTATGCTCTTTTGAACGGTTAGTAACAAACAGCCCGTTTAAATTGGATTCATCTCCAATGTTTTTAAAAACCAGCACATTTAACTGAAGTACTTTTTTATGAGGAATAATCGGGTAATTATTAGCTATTAAATCCGCATCTTGCAAAATGATCTTACCATCCTTAGCAACACGAACTTGAATTTTTTTAATGCCATAATATTTTTCGCCGTCAATTAAAAACCAAGTATGGGAAAACCCTGCATATTTTCCATTCTCTTTACTTATTACAATTTCATATTCTAAATATTGCTTTGTATCATTGTTTAACATGGTACCTTGCCAAAGACCGGTAATATCCTGACAAAAACCTAATATGGGGCAACATAGTGCAACCAAAATGGAGATTACATATTTCATAAGAATGGGTTTTAAAGGGTATTGATATACTTATAACGTATAATGGATACTATTTATTTGAAATAACTGTGTTATTTCTTTTTTTGTAACCATTTGTACATTTTCAGAATTCAACTTAATTCGGTTGGACTATTACAAATTAGCCCATCCACAGAACTAAGCGTATTTTTGCAGTTATGCAACAAATTAATATACCGCTTATTTTAAACAGCCTTGGATTTGATGGGCTAAATGAAATACAACAAACTTCGCTTGAAGCCAATGCAAAAAATGATAATGTAATTCTTTTATCGCAAACTGGTTCAGGTAAAACCCTGGCTTTTTTATTACCTGTTTTGGAGATGCTGAATCCTTCTATAACAAATGTACAGGCATTGATCATTGTACCCAGCCGAGAACTGGCTATACAGATCGATGATGTGTTTCGTAAAATGCAAACCGGATTTAAGGTAACACTTTGTTATGGCGGGCATAAACGTGAAACAGAAGAGAATAACTTAAAAGAAGCACCGGCAGTTATAATTGGCACGGCAGGCCGACTAGCCGATCATATGCGGCGTAATAATTTTTACCTGGATGATATCCAAACGCTGGTTTTGGATGAATTTGATAAATCACTGGAACTTGGCTTTACTGAGGAAATGTCTTACATCATTGGCTCACTAAAACATATTAAAAAAAGGATACTTACATCTGCCACTTATGCCGTACCTGTTCCTGATTTTATTGGTTTAAAAGATCCTGTGCGTCTTGACTTTTTACCTGAAGATGCAAAAGCTGAGAATATGCTGGAGGTAAAAACAATCTGCAGTCCGGATAAAGATAAAATCGAAACGCTTTTTAAACTGATCTGTTATTTAGGTAATCGTTCAACAGTTGTTTTTTGCAATCATCGGGTGGCTGTAGAACGTACCAGTAAATTGTTAACAGAAAAAGGGATACTAAATGTTTTTTACCATGGTGGTATGGAGCAGCAGGAAAGAGACAGTGCCCTTTGCAAATTCCGTAATGGTACCAGTAATATTTTAGTGACAACCGATTTGGCTTCACGTGGTTTGGATATTCCGAATATCAGATATATTGTTCATTATCATTTACCCGACACAGAAGATGGTTTTACCCACCGCAATGGCCGCACAGCCCGAATGGATGCCAGTGGTACAGCCATATTAATTTTATCGGAAGAAGAAAAACTACCTGGATACATCGTTGATGTGGACCACATTGACATTACAGAAGATCATCCTATACCTGAAAAACCCAAATGGAGCACTTTATTTATTGCAGCGGGTAAAAAGGATAAAGTAAATAAGATCGATATTGTCGGTTTCCTTTCTAAAAAGGGCGAATTAAAAAAAGAAGATATAGGTATTATTGAAGTGAAGGATTTTTTTAGTTTTGTGGCTGTACGTAAATTAAAAGTGGGGCATGTTTTGGAACTGATCAAGAATGAGAAGATAAAAAATAAGAAGGTGAAGATTGAGATAGCCAGATAGAAATGTTGTCCAGCCTGCTAGTTGATACTTTTTTTGAAACTATTAATAAAGATTGTTACAGCATCTTTAAATTTTTCAGCTTCATTAAACAAAAATGCATGTTCAATAGGGATTACATAAATGGGGAAAGTTGTCAGTTCCTGTGCAAATTTCTCAAGCCTTACTGCATCTTTTTCGGTGGTTAAAACAATTTTTTTATTGGTTTTTATCTTATCAAATTGCTGTTTAATATCTGTCAGATCGTTACTGTGAAAGATATGATGATCGGCATAGCGCAACATATCGTATGTATCAGCATGTTTGGTAAGGTAATCTTTTAAGGGCCTTGGGTTTGCAATACCGCATACTAACAAGATGCCACAATCGGGCGATATATCAATTATTTCTTTGGTAAAAAGATGATAGGCTTTGCCATAAACAAGGCTGGTAAAATAAACGGTTTGATTTGCTAAGGGATTAATTTCTGAGATGATAGCCATTTTTTCAATTTCTGATAAGTCGGCTTTGCATTTAGTTACAATAATGATATCTGCACGTTTACTGCTGCTTCTTACATCACGCAAATCACCAGCCGGTAAAATAAAATCACGGGTATATAAATTAGCATATTCAGTGAGTAAGATATTCATACCCGCCCTAACCTGCCGGTGTTGAAAAGCATCGTCTAATAAAATAACCTCAGTGTCGGGTTTTTGTTGTAATAACTGAGGAATGGCCTCTACCCTTTCTTCGCCAACTGAAACAATGATATCCTTAAATTTTTTATGTAATTGCATTGGCTCGTCACCGATCTCCAGGGCTGTGGTATCGTCATCTGCGATAGCAAAACCGGTCGTTTTTCTTTTATAACCCCGGCTCAATGTGGCTGTTTTAAAATCATTTTTTAAAAGCCTGATCAGGAATTCCGTCATGGGTGTTTTGCCCGTACCCCCGGTGGCTAGATTGCCCACACAAATAACCGGAAAGTTAAAACTGGCTGATTTGAATATGTTCTTGTCGAATAATTTATTGCGCAGCCATATGATACCACCGTAAATAAGCGTTAAGGGGAATAACAGGTATCTAAAGCTCTTTAGCAACAACGTTTAAAATTTAACTGATTTGGTAAGGTGTTGGTATCATTTTTTAAATGCTTCAAAAAATACAATTTGATTCTTAAGATGCAATAAAGATAGAAAAGATAGTTGTCCCATAATTTCGTTCTGTTTTATACTGTGGCATTTTTTTATAATTATTACGTGGGGTATGTTCAAGTACAAACCAGCCACCGGCTCTTATGATTTTATTTTCAAATATTTTTACTGGTAAATCATCAATAGTTGCTAAAGCATAGGGCGGACCGGCAAAAATAAAATCGTATTGTTCTTTTGTGGTTTCAATAAACCTGAAAACATCTGACTTTACGACTTTGAAATTTGCAAATGCCAGTTCTTCAGCAGTTTTTTTTATAAAATCAAACATCTTATTATCCTTTTCTACAATCGTAATATCAGTGACTCCCCTGCTGGCTAATTCGTAACTGATACAACCTGTACCACCAAACAGGTCCAGCACTTTTAATTCATCAAATACTAAATTGTTTTGCAGAATATTAAATAACCCTTCCTTGGCTATATCGGTAGTAGGCCTGGTGTAGGGCATTTTTGCCGGCGGACTTATCCTTCTGCCTCCGTGTATACCACTGATTATACGCATGAGGCTAAAGCGAATAAATGACTGAAAAAATGTGTTGGATGATCTGTAATGGCTTTATCATAAGTATATTCTTCGGGCAGTTTATCAAACTCCATATTTAAAAAATATTTATAGATGGCTGCATATAAACCCGATTTTTCATCAATCATGCCGTTGATATGTAAGGAAACGGAGTCTGGTTTAACATCAAATCCTTTACAAACATTCAGTAAATAAAATGCACATTCATCCGGGTTGGTGTAATCAAAATTTTGAACGACCTGTAGTTTTCCATCCTTACACAACATCAGTGTAAGGCTATTACTGTAAAAAGTAGCAAATATATGATGGCCTTCAGGTAAATGTCGGTTTGCCAGGGTTGTAAATAAATGTGTTTGTGTGGCCGTTGGTAACTGGGTAGAGAAAAGGTCAACTACAGACTCAGGTATCCGGTAAACATGATGCAGATTATGTTTATATAAAAAATCAGACCTGATGATACCCTGAGAGGCATCACCAAAAACGAGGTTCATCATTTTTGAATTGCCCTCGGTGTACATGAGTTCGGCAGGCACTAAAATACTTTCGGCAAATGACCAGAAAAGATGTGTCTTAGTATATTTTTTTTGAAATAAAATGTCGCTTCTGAATAGAGTTTTTAGCTTTTCTAACTTTTCATGTTCGTTTGAGCCAATAGTAAACGGATAGTTAACCAGGGCTTTAAAACAGGTATCGGCTTCTAGTACAACCAGCGAAATGCCCATTGGGCCTGCTTCTACAAATAATTGTGCCGTTTCAAAATTAATTTCAGGAGCTTGAATATAAAAAGATGGATTCACATGTTGCATTTCAGGGGCAAAATAAGATATTTTTGCTGACTTTATGGACAGTACAGCTATATCTAAAGATTTAAAAGTTAAAGTAACCAATAAACAAATTCTGTCTATTGCATTACCCATAACGTTGGCCATACTTATTCCGCAGATCAATATGCTCACCAACAGTATATTTTTGGGCGGCCTGAGTACCGAAGCATTGGGTAATGCGGGTATTACCGGTGTATTTTATTTGATTTTTGCTGTAGCCGGGCATGGTTTAAACAATGCTTTGCAGGCTGTTTTTTCAAAATATGCCGGCAGCGATAATCCCGAGGCCTTTAAAACCATATTGGCACAGGGCATAAGAATATGTATTCAATTTGCCGTTGCAGGCATTTTAATAACCTGGTTAATTGCTCCATTTATATTTCAGCAGGTAGCCGACCCTAAAGCGTATCCCCAGGAAATAAGTTTTTTAAAGATCAGAATTCTGGGCCTGCCCTTTCTTTTTTTGTTTCAAATGGGAAATGCGTTTTTAGTGTCGTCGCTTAACAGCCGCTATTTAATGATCGGCTTCATCTTTGAGGCTGGTATAAATATTCTCCTCGATTATTTATTAATAAAAGGTCGTTTCGGTTTTCCGGCATTGGGCTTCAATGGTGCTGCTATTGCATCTGTTATAGCAGAAATGGTGGGCATGATAGTCGTGCTGTTTGTTTTGTATCGCACCGGTTTAAAAAAGCAATACGGGTTGTTAAAAAATTTTACTTACAATAAAATAATCACCAAAGAAATATTAAATATTTCGGCACCATTAATGCTGCAATATGTGATCAGTGTAACCACCTGGCTTGTATTTTTCATTTTAATAGAAGGGCTGCATGATGAAACAGCAAAAGCCATTAGTAATACCATGCGTAATGTATTTGGGTTAATGGGTGTTTTTGTGTGGGCTTTTGCAAGTACCTGTAGTGTGATGGTAAGTAATTTAATTGGTCAGAAAAAAGAGTATAAAGTACTTGAAGCCATCAATAAGATCATGTTTCTTAGCATTGGTTTTTGTTTGCTGATGTGTATATTGGTAAATATTTTCCCTGCTGTATTTTTTGGCTTATTTGGCCAGGGGGATGCCTTTATAGAGCAAGGCATACCGGTTCTGCGTGTTGTAAGTATTGGTTTAATGTTTATGAGTATTGCCAATATCTGGCTTAATGGGGTTACGGGTACAGCCAAAACGAGGGTGAATTTACTGATAGAAATAGTAGCCATTAGTGTTTATCTCATCTACACCTGGTACTTTGTAAAAGTACAGTATATCTCACTTGCTATGGCCTGGAGTAATGAATTGGTTTATTGGTTAACCATCTTTATTTTCTCATTTATTTATATGCGGAGTGGAAAATGGAAGACACCGTAATTTGGCTTGACATGTATTAATGCCCCGTCCAGATATTATTTGAGAAATCGATATCCGGAAAGACTTTAGCGGCATCAAGTTCAACCTTTTTCAATTCTTCGGTAGTAGAAAGTTTAACTGTCCAGATATTGGTATTATTCCAAATCTCAACCGGAAGTTTAACCAAACCTTTTTTACCACTCTTTGTTTCGTAAGTAATATTTACAGGCATGGCCATTTGCTCTAAATTGGCTAGGGTAACTATGGCGCCATTAGCGGCCTTATTATTTTCGTAACTAACACCAATGATTGCCTGGTTCAATAAATAATTTTCTACAAACCAACTCTTCCAGAACCAGCTCAGGTTTTCGCCTGCTGCATTATCCATCGTTCTAAAAAAATCCCATGGTGTAGGATGTTTATAGGCCCATCGTTTAATGTATTCTTTAAAGGCATAGTCAAATCGATCGGGGCCTAATATGTCATTACGCAATAATTCCAAACCATAACCGGGTTTACGGTATAGATCATTCCCAATATTCTCTTCTCTTAATGCATCGGGTATGCTTAAAATGGGTTCTGTGTTTTCGCCAAACATAAACATGTAAGTAAACTCCATATTTTGTTTTTCATTTTTGTATTCGCCATTATTAAAATCATCATCTGCTAATGAATTGATAAACGTGTTAAATCCCTCATCCATCCAACCGTATTTTCGTTCATTACTGCCAACAATCATTGGAAACCAGGTATGGCCAAATTCATGATCGGTTACTCCAAATAGATCTTCTTTTGTAGCTTTGAAACCACAAAATACAATGCCCGGATATTCCATCCCTCCCACATTACTGGCCACATTTACTGCCGCAGGGTATGGATACTCAAACCAACGCTTACTGTAATTTTCTATACTGCCTTTAGTGTATTCGGTGGCACGGCTCCATCCTTTTTCGCCACTGCTTTCTGCCGGGTATGCACTCATTGCCAGAGCTGTTTTACCAGATGGTAAATTAATTTTTGCTGCATCCCAGATAAAACTTTTACTGCTTGCCCAGGCCACATCACGTGCATTTTTTATTTTAAAATGCCAGGTAAGGGTTTCCTTTTTGGGCCTCGACGAAGGATCGGTGACTTCCGATTCAGTTCTTATCATAACTGTGTTATCGCTTATTTTTGCCTGTGCCAAACGGCTTACCTGTAAAGAGGTTAATACCTCTGTTTCATTCATTAATTCCCCGCTACAAACTACAATATGAGTAGCTGGTGCCGTAATGTTTACATCAAAATCTCCATATTCCAAATAAAATTCACCGGGTCCCAGATAGGGTAAACTGTTCCATCCTTCCACATCATCAAACACACATAAACGAGGGTACCATTGTGCCACAGCGAAAATATTACCCTGCTTTGTGTTTAAGATGCCGCAACGATCAGAACCATATTCAGGTAAGGTAAAGTTGTATTCAATTTTGATTTTAATGATATCGCCTCCGGCCTGTAATGCTTTTGGCAATCTGATCTGCATACGTGTATCCGTAATGAGATAGTCGGCCGCCGTATTTTCATTTACCAATTTTACTGAACTAATTTTATAGCCACCATTAAAATTACTTTTGCTGTCGCCATACCTACTGCTGCTATTGAGCGGCATACGTGCCTGTCCCCTACTATCTTTATTGAATAAATTTTGATCTAGCTGTAGCCATAAAAAGGGTAAAGTATGCGGACTGTTATTTTTATAACTGATGATTACAGTACCTGAAATTTGATTAGTGGCCTCATTTAAAGAGGCATTAATCTGGTAATCAGCTTTGTTTTGCCAGTAGCCGGTATTGGGCTCACCGGTTGCAGAGCGGCTATTAGAATTTTGTGGCGGATAAAAATTTGGTGAAAACAAAGCATAGGGATCATACTTTGAGTCAATTGTATTTAGATTCTGAGCCGGTACTGAAATAACAGCTATGATCAGGAGAAAAAAAACACGACAAATTTTGGTTATCATCTGAATGCTATTTGGAAGGTGAAATAAAACAGAATATATAAAAGGTATTGAATTATGTAGGTTTATTTATTGCCATTCTTTTATCAAAGCCCTGCTTTTATCTTTTATACCCGGGTCGTCTTCGGTTTGTATAGGAAGTGTTATCATGAACTGCAGATAGGCAATTGCCTTAGCTTTATTATTGTTATCCTTATAGGCTTTTGCCATTTCAAAATAATTCAAAAGAAACTCAGGCCTTAATGACCTGGCTTTTTCAAAAGCATAAATGGATTGTTTAATTGTGGCAGGTGGTAAGCCACCATATAAAAGTTTTACCAGCGATCTTTCCAAACCATTTAAATTACTAATCTCATACTGCCACCTGCCCAATACGTGCCAGGCTTTAAAATTAGAAGGGTCATTGGTTATAGCCGCATCAACATATTTTTTAATTTCTCTTGCATTTAATATCTTTTCCTTACCGCTTTTACTCATCGATGACCTGCCCAGAGCAATGGCCATTACACAATTGGCTTCAGAGTTATTGGGGTCTACTTTTAAGGACGTTTCGGCATAAATTCGGGCAGCGGAATAATAATCGTTTCTTAATTTGGTATTTGAAATTTCACGTTGCCCTATGCGGCTACATAATTCGCTGCACTTATTTAAAGCGTAACTGTTGGTGGCACTCAGTTTTAAAACTTCTTTAAATTTTTTAAAAGATGCTTTTTCGTCGGGTACGTGTTCCAGTCTATCGCCTTCTTTAAGCAGTGTATTAATATCTTGTGCATCACTTAGGAAAAAACTGGCATTAAAGAATAATATGGTGAGTATGAATTTCAAATTAAAGGTCTTTTTTATATAGAACGCTAACTGAACCTTCTATATTTGGTATTGGAGGATTTTTTTTCTCAATTGAAACCGTTATGGATTTTATGCGATCATCTAAAGTGGCTATTTTTTCAGCCAGGTCTTGAACCAAAGTTTCCAATAAAGGAGTTGGTATCTGCATTCGTTGTTTGATGATGTGATAGACAGAAGCATAATTAATGGTTTGCTTAATTGTAGAGATGCTGTCATCTGCAGAAAATGAGAAAGCCACCTGTACAATGAACGTATTACCTAATAACCTTTCTTCATCATGTAAGCCATGAAAAGAATGGAAAATCAAATTGTGTAAAGTAATTGTAAACATGATAAAAAAACAGATTATCTGGTATGAAGTGTAAATATATTTTTTTACGATATGTTTAATTGTTGAAAGCGCGTTGGTACTTGTACTTAAAAAAATAAAAACTAATGAAAACCTTTTTCACTAAGATACCGCTCGGCATCCAAAGCCGCCATGCATCCACTTCCTGCTGCTGTTACAGCCTGCCTGTAAATTTTATCCTGAACATCTCCTGCTGCAAAAACGCCTTCTACATTTGTTTTAGAGGAGCCGGGGATGGTTTTAATATAACCGGCCTCATCCATATCGATTAGGCCATTAAAAATACCTGAGTTGGGTTGATGCCCAATGGCAACAAAAAATGCACTTACAGGAATGTCCTGCAGGTCACCCGTTTTATTATTTTTAATACGAACAGATTCAACTTTTTTATCGCCTAAAATGCTATCTGTTTCACTGTTCCAGTAAATTTTTATATTTTGGGTATTGGTAACCCTGTCAATCATAACTTTACTTGCACGCATTTCATTCCGGCGAACAATCATGTGTACCTGTGAACAAATTTTAGATAAATAAAGCGCTTCTTCAGCAGCCGTATCACCTGCGCCAACTATGGCCACTTCTTTTCCTTTAAAGAAAAATCCGTCGCAAACTGCACAGGCACTTACACCATATCCATTCAGGCGTTGCTCACTTTCAATACCAAGCCATTTGGCTGATGCACCGGTAGAAATAATTAATGCATCTGTTTCAATCCATTTCTCTTCATCAATTTCAACTTTTAGAGGTCTTGATGAAAAATCAACTTTTGTTGCCAGGCCATATCTGATATCGGCTCCCATGCGCTTAGCCTGATTTTCAAAATGAACCATCATTTCGGGCCCCTGTATCCCATTGGGATAACCAGGATAGTTTTCTACTTCTGTAGTAATGGTTAACTGCCCTCCGGGCTGAATACCCTGATATAAGACCGGATTGAGACCAGCTCTTGAAGCATAAATGGCGGCAGTATAACCTGCAGGTCCGGATCCTATAATTAAACAGTGAACTTTTTCTGTTGACATAAATTTATGTATTGACGTATTTATTGCAATTTATGGAATATTGTTTAGTATGTTAGTTTAACGTGCTATTACTGTCCCGGTGTTTGATGCATAGCCGCTAAATACACCCAGTGCACCATTACTGATATTGCCAATGACTTTACCGGGTTGTGAAAAAGGATTTCCAATACTTTGCTGGTTAAATTCCCAGGTGTTCCAGAAAGTGTAAGTTGCTTTATCTATATTAGAAAGTTTAAATGAAATGGTGTCACCTCTTTTAAAAAAGCGCTCATCACCCGTTGGGAGTGGATTATTCCTATCTACCCCCTGATCTACCTGGCCTTGGTAAGTTGTGCCATCTACAACCTGGTCGTTATAAACAGAATTGTAACCGGGTAAAAAACGATCACTGTTTTTCTTTGTATAATAGCGAACATAATTGCCTAAACCGGGAGGATCAAATACCCTGGCCATTAAAATTCTTTTTGACGTATCTACATTGGGCGGAGGTAATTTTGTCCACAGGCTGTCGGATATTTTTGTAAGTATGGGGATGGATGTTTTAGCCGTATACACCTGACCGCCTGTTTTTATGGTTAATTGATATTGTTTGTTAAACTCCCCTGTAAAGGCTGTAGAAAGATTTGCCGAATCAATACCATAATAGTAAATGAAATAACCATTACCAAAGGGTACGGCATATTCTTTTAGGGTATGGGTTAAGGTACCGTTACTCATCGTTACCTCAGCATGATGTACAAATGAATTGGCTAATATCTCGGTACTGATCACACTAAAAAAACTAAGACTTGAGCTCAGTGCAACTGTTGGCGTCTGTCCGTTTTCTATTTGGGCATCTACCACTAAAACAGGTTCAGCATATTTTAAATTGAAATCAATATTTTTTTCGCAGGAAAAAAATATTAAACTGATTGCTGTAAGAAATAAAATGGGTTTCATAGCAACGAAATTAATTAATGATTGGTTGAATAATATCAACTTCCTGTAATTATTAGTTAAACATTTAAAACTGATAATGGTTTTCAAAAATTAAAAAATCCTTCTGTTTATTGCAGAAGGATTTTTTATATCATCTTTGTAATATTGGTTAACCTAAATAAGCCTTTAAAGCACCACTATACCTGGCTTTTTGTAAGCGTTTGATAGCTCTTTCTTTGATCTGGCGGATGCGTTCTTTGGTTAAGTCATATTTTTGACCAATTTGCTCAATGGTAACCCCATTTTCGCCATCCAAACCAAAGTAAGCATTAACGATTTCTGCCTCACGTGGGCTTAGTGATTTTAATACTCTGCGGATCTCATTTTTCAATGAATCGTGCATAACATCTTCGTCGGTTTCATCTCCACCTTTGAGTAAATCGCCCATGGCTACATCCTCTGCTTCATGCACGGGGGCATCAAGGGAAGTATGACGGGTATTACTTTGAAAAATATTATTGATCTCAGTTTCACTCATCTCCAGTAATTCGGCTAATTCTTCAGTACTTGGCTCACGTTCATGTTCCTGCTCGAAAGCCATATAGGCTTTATTAGCTTTATTGTATGTACCGATCTTGTTTTGTGGTAACCTAACTAATCTACCCTGCTCTGCCAATGCCTGTAATATGGATTGGCGAATCCACCATACAGCATATGAAATAAATTTGAAACCCTTGGTTTCGTCAAAGCGTTGAGCCGCTTTAATTAAACCGAGGTTTCCTTCATTGATCAAATCACTAAGAGAAAGGCCTTGGTGCTGGTACTGTTTTGCCACAGAAACTACGAATCGAAGGTTGGCCTGTACCAATTTGTCCAAAGCACGCTGATCACCCATTTTAATCTTTTGGGCTAAAATGGTCTCCTCTTCGGGAGTGATCATTGAAATTTTCGAAATTTCCTGCAAATATTTCTCAACAGCCTGTGAATCACGGTTGGTAATCTGCGTTGCGATCTTAAGTTGCCTCATTGTCTTGTATTATTTTCTAAAATAGAACACTGAATAGACATCATTTGTTGGGAAAAGGTTGCAAAATAATGGTTAATGCTACTCATTTCCTGCTAAAAATGTGTGCAAAGTTAATGAAAAATAGCCGTATTTCATAATGATAGTGTATAAATGGGGTGAATGGTGGATAAATGGACTGAAAAATAGGATACCTGATTGCGGATATGAAAAACCTGATTAAATATTATTTTATTTAAATATTTGTAAGGGTTTTTACAATCCTGCGTCATGTAAGTTGATTCTACTGGTTGCAGCTTATATTTGCTGTATGATATCAGATTTACGATCAGACACATTTACAAAACCATCTCTGGCTATGTTGGAAGCCATGTTTAAAGCGCCTGTTGGAGATGATGTTTTTGGGGAAGACCCATCCGTGAATAAGTTGGAAGCAATAGCCACTTCCATGTTTGGTATGGAAGCTGCATTATATTGTGCAAGTGGCACCATGACCAACCAGATTGCAATCAAATGTTATACCCAGCCTGGTGATGAAGTGATATGTGACAAGTCAAGCCATGTCTATATTTATGAAGGGGGTGGAATTGCTTTTAATAGTGGTTGCCAGGTAAAAGCAATTGATGGTAACCGCGGAAGAATAACAGCAGATCAGGTATTAGAATCAATTAATCCTGATGATATTCATAAGGCTACAACCAAGTTGGTAAGTCTGGAAAATACGGCAAACCGTGGTGGAGGTAGTTGTTATGATTTTTCTGACATACTACACATTAAAGAAATTTGCTTAAGGAATAAACTAAGCTTGCATTTGGATGGGGCAAGATTGTGGAATGCTTTACTTGCTAAAAATGAAACAGCAAAACAGTATGGAGAAGTCTTCGACAGTATTTCTATTTGTCTTAGTAAAGGTTTGGGAGCACCTGTGGGTAGCTTACTATTAGGAAAAAAAGATTTTATTACAAAAGCAAGACGTGTTCGTAAGGTTTTTGGTGGTGGTATGCGGCAGGCTGGTTTTATTGCGGCAGCCGGTATTTATGCGCTGGAAAATAATATCATGCGTTTGGAAGAAGACCACCAGCACGCAAAACAAATTGCTGCGGCTTTGGTAAAGAAAGATTTTGTTGGCAACATGATGCCTGTAGAAACCAATATTATTATTTTTGAACTAACGGGATCACTTACCCCTAAGTCGTTTTGTGCGCAATTAGCGGCACATGATATTTTATGTCTCGCGATATCAACTACACAGGTAAGAATGGTCACCCATCTGGATTTTACCAAAGACATGCTCATTAAACTTTTACAATTGATTGACACCTTGTAATTGTAAAAATCCTTTTCTGATCATTAATCAATACCTGTATTTTGAATGACTGTGGGTAATTATGAAACTGTTTCATTTCATAACGTTATCGATTAGCAGATGTATAGATCACAAGGATATAATTCCCAGTCTTTTTTTATTTAAGTATAGTTACATACCCGGTAATGGGGTCTCTTCCATTACCCGGTTCAATAATATAATAATAGGTATCAAAGGGTAATGGTTTACCTTTTAGGGTGCCATTCCATGGTGTATGATATCCCCTTGATTCAAATATCAATTTTCCGGTTCTGGTAAATACCTGTACCCTGTTATCGGGATAGGTGTTTAAGAAATCTATTCTCCATGAATCATTAATACCATCATTGTTTGGCGTAAAGGTATTGGGTATAACGGGGAATTTAAGCAGCTTAACAAATACCTCATC